>NZ_SJOC01000007.1:0-176710 GCF_004331195.1 Acinetobacter sp. ANC 4216
AACCAACTGAACTACCGCTGCATCGCAAAAAATCTGGTGGGCGCTGACGGGATCGAACCGCCGACATTCTGCTTGTAAGGCAGACGCTCTACCAACTGAGCTAAGCGCCCTCAAAAGGTCTATCATGTAAATGGCGCAGCGGACGGGACTCGAACCCGCGACCCCCGGCGTGACAGGCCGGTATTCTAACCAACTGAACTACCGCTGCACTTACACAATGTCGCTATTGTGGCAAACGAATATTAAGAACTTAAGTGGCGCAGCGGACGGGACTCGAACCCGCGACCCCCGGCGTGACAGGCCGGTATTCTAACCAACTGAACTACCGCTGCACGAAAGTGTCTTAACGTTAAAAGAGCTTGGTGGGCGCTGACGGGATCGAACCGCCGACATTCTGCTTGTAAGGCAGACGCTCTACCAACTGAGCTAAGCGCCCTTTAAAACGTCTTCATCGTTTGATGAGGTGCATTATAGAGAATCCTGACAGACTGTCAAACGCTTTTCTGACTGTTTTTGGTTTTTTACGTTTGAGTGATTAAAAAATAGGTTATTCGCTATAAAAACAAACAATTTCGACAACTTATTTACTATTTTTTGTAGAAAACTGAAAAATCACAGCATCATTTTTAGACAAGATTTTCCATAGTTTTGGAACTGATAGCGAATTCTGTTCTTTTTTAAAAACCCTCAATACATCTGGATTTTAAGCTTTGCACTGCTTTGTCATTTTATTGATAAACGTATTTACAAGCGAATGCCTCTTTTACACTCTCTCAAATTCAAACGCTGTTCTGAAATAAAGACTAACGCATCTTCAGCGACCAGTTCGAATAATTCCACCACATCTTCATTACGCATCCGGATGCAGCCATGGGACATCGGAATGCCCATAGGTTCTGTATCGGGTGTGCCATGAATATAGATATAACGCTGAAAGGTGTCACAGCCCTCGCCCTGATTAAAATTTTCTTCCAGGCCGCTTAACCAGAGAATACGCGATAAAATCCAGTCGCGTTCAGGATATTGTGCAGCCAATGCAGCATCGTAGACCTCACCGGTTTGCTGCCGTGCTTTAAACACTGCATTTAGGGGAGCAGCATGTCCGAATTTGAGTGCTACTTTATGCCAGCCCCGAGGCGTCTTGCCGGAATTTTCCTGCTCACCGATCCCGTTTTTTCCTGTAGAGATGACATAAGACTTGTCATGTTTCGGCAAGATCAAGCTTTGCTCGGCCAAATCAATCCAGACATCTGCCTGTTCTAAAGAATATGTCATAAGAAAATTACTCGATGTCTTTAATCGGTTCAGCTGCAGGTTCAGGGCGTAGCCATAGCCAGATGGCAACGCTGAGCATGGTCAGGTCAGTGAAGATTTTCACCAATAGCGGCGCATTGGTAAATAACATGATCATTCCACTGATCAGCATCATGATACTGGCGAACCATTTTGCCTTGCGCGGTACAGTGCCATTCTCACGCCAGGCCCTTAAAGTCGCCCCATATTTAGGATGATTCAGTAACCAGGCATCCACTTGCGGCCAGCCTTTAGAGGCTGCCCAGGCAGCTAAAATCAGAAATACTGTTGTTGGCATACCCGGTAAAAGTGCCCCGATAAAGCCCAGGATGACAAAAATCATCACCAAACTTCGCCAAAACAACATTTTCATAGCACTGCCCTATACAACTAATTGCGGTAGTATAAAGTGTTTTTGCATATTATCCGTTGTCATTCTGCACTTTTTAATTTAACGCCAGGGGTTGCTATGTTTGCTTTAAATCAGGTCTCTCATCTTGATGAACCCTGGCTGCAATTTAAAAATCTACTGGTTCGGCAATTGGCCTTTTGCGTATGCAGTCCAAATATTTTATCGGACACTCCAGCCGAACTGGTGTTAAAACATGCTTTTCAGTTTCATCCTGATGCCGTATGGCATGGCCATTTTCAAAATTATTATTCCAGACTGCTTTATTTAGATCAGCATCCGCAGGAATTAGAAAGATTTTTACACCAGCTTAAAAGCACGCGCCTAGGTCTGCGTTTTGAAATGTTTATCTGGTTTTGGCTGCTGGAACAGGATTATCATCCCTATCAATTGCTCGGGCACAGTATTCAAAAAATAGCGGGACCCCGAACCCTGGGTGAACTGGATTTTCTGTTATTGAATACCGAAACCAGAGCGGTTGAACACTGGGAAGTGGCTTTAAAATACTATCTGGCAGAACGGGATTGTTCTCTGCCCTTCTGGTACGGCTTGAACCGCAGTGATACTTTATTGCGCAAATTGAATCACTTTAGCCAAAAGCAATTTCAGTTTGAGGATGCCCTGGAACACAAAATTGAACAGCGTTTTGCAGTACTTAAAGGACAACTCTATCTCCCTGTTGAAAGCACATTCAGCGCCCTTCCCCATTGGGTCAATCGACAACGTCGTTTGGGCTATTGGGGAAGTCATATTCCTCCACAAAATGCTCACTTTTACCGTTTAGAGCGACTGGAATGGATTTGCCCGAAGCAGCATGTCAGTAGCGATACGGCACAGTGGTGGAGTAATGGTTTATATCGACAAAAAGATCAAAACAATTTCTATATGTACCGAAATGCCCCCTTACTTTCTCAGGGAATACACCGCCAATTTTATGAGAATTGTCTATTTTTATAACAAATGCTTACTTTTCTACCATCAAAAAACCCTATTGTTTACGCTGGGCATTAATTAACCTGAATTCACATCAAAATAATGAATGACTTGGAGATGATGATGAAAAAAATTCTTGCAGCTTCCCTCATTATTGCTTTTGCTTTAACTGGCTGTAATACGTTTAAAGGTGTGGGTAAAGATGTATCTAAAGCTGGAGAGGCCGTAACCGATACAGCAGAAAAAACGTCTGAGGAAATCCGCAAAAACTAGTTTATCTTCAGTTCACACAGAACCCTATCCAGGATAGGGTTTTTTTATGCCAATTTTATGGCAAACATTCACATTCAAGGGCATATTCGCCTATTATATGGCGGACAAATTTATCGACTGATGAAAATCGCATGACATCTTCCGCTACCCTTGATTTAAGCCTGCAACTGTTACGTCAGCCTTCCGTGACCCCAATCGATCATAGCTGCCAAAATATCATGGCGGAACGTCTGGAAAAAATTGGCTTCACTATTGAACCGATGCGTTTTGAAGATGTGGATAATTTGTGGGCACGTAAAGGGACTGAAGAACCGGTACTTTGTTTTGCAGGTCATACCGATGTGGTCCCTACGGGCAATTTAGACGCCTGGAACTCGAATCCTTTCGTACCGGAAATTCGTGATGGCAAACTGTATGGCCGTGGCAGTGCCGACATGAAAACAGCACTGGCAGCCATGGTGGTGGCTTCTGAACGTTTCGTGGCAAAACATCCAGACCATAAAGGTTCTATTGCGTTTCTCATTACTTCCGATGAAGAAGGTCCATCTATTAACGGCACCGTTAAAGTTGTTGAAACCTTGGAAGCACGCAATGAAAAAATGACCTGGTGTCTGGTCGGTGAGCCATCCAGTACCAAACAGTTGGGTGATGTGGTTAAAAATGGTCGCCGTGGTTCATTGAATGCCAAATTGACCGTAAAAGGCAAACAGGGACATGTGGCTTATCCTCACCTTGCCATCAACCCGATTCATACTGCATCTAAAGCCCTGGCTGAACTGTGCGACACGGTGTGGGACAATGGCAATGAATATTTCCCGGCAACGTCTTTCCAAATTTCCAATATCAATGCCGGTACCGGTGCAACCAACGTGGTTCCGGGCAGCATGAATCTTTTATTTAACTTCCGCTATTCAACCGAAGTTACCGCTGAACAGTTAAAAGCACGTACTTTAGAGATCCTTGACCGTCATCATGTGGATTACGATATTGAATGGACATTGTCCGGTCTGCCATTCCTGACTCCAGTCGGTGAACTGGTCAATGCGGCTAAAAATGCCATTCGTAATGTCACCGGTATTGAAACTGAACTTTCTACCAGTGGCGGTACATCAGATGGCCGTTTCATTGCGCCTACAGGTGCACAGGTACTGGAACTCGGTGTATTGAATGCCAGCATTCACCAAGTTAACGAACATGTAAATGTTGCCGATCTGGAACCCCTTGCTGAAATTTATGAACAAATTCTGGAAGGCTTATTGGCTCGCTAAAACAGTAACCACATAAAATAAAAAAGGAACTTAACAGTCACTGCTGTCCCACAATTTTTACAAGAGGAAGCTCACATGAGCTTCCTCTTGTTTGATGGGGATTTTATCGGGTGAGAATAAAGCTTTTAAAGTTTTTCTTTCAAATAAATTCACTTGAATTATTCTGAGTAAGCGTTGAACTGTCCAACCCGCTTTCCCTAAATGTTGAGTGAAACTCACCAGTAAATAGGCAATCATCGCAATCCAAATTTGCGTCTGAATCGCGTTCCTGCTTCGGCCTAAAAAGGCTTTTAATTTCAGATTCTGTTTAATCGCTTTAAAGAACAATTCTACTTTCCAGCGATCTTTGTAAATCGCTGCAATGGTAGAGGCGGCTAAATGAAAGTTATTGCTGAGAAAGCTGAAGTGCTTGCCACTTTGACGGTCTCTATATTCAATTCTTCTGAGTACTGGTGCTTTTCTTTTTAGGGCATGTGCGCTATTCAGCTGAATGGTTTCATCTTTTAGAATGCCTTTGGACTCAAGCACGGGATGTTGCTGGATCACCTGATACACAGCCTTGGGCCTAAGACGTGTGACAAATCCAACGTTTTGAGCAGTGAGACTCGCATACCATTGGTAATCGACATAGCCTTTATCAAAGACCACAATGCTGCCAGAAGGAAACTGGAATTTGCGGCCTTGTACCATGTCATTTTCTTTGCCATTTTCAACTGCAACAAATTCAGGAATATGATTACTGTGATTCAATCCTATGCTGAGTTTCATACTGGCTTTTGAGTCATGAACTTTGGCCCATCCACATAAGGAAAGTGAGAGGTCAATGTGACTGGCATCAAGGGAATATAGAGGATTCTTAAAGCGAAATTTATGAGCGACTTTTGAGCCTTCATAGCATTGAAGCAAATTGTAAAACAGCTTTTCATACAAGGCAGCAGGCTGTTGCTCGTTGATTCGTGCCAGCGTGCTTCGCGGAATAGATTTTGCTCCCAGATGATGAAGCTTCTCCTGTTGGCACTCCAGATTGGATTGAATATCCCGCAGGCTTTGCCGGCAGGAGAGTTGAGACATCAATATGGCAACAAACTGATCCCATCGGGAAGCCGATCTAAATTTCTGTCCAACATGATATTTTTTCACAAGGTGTTCAAAATCCTGTCGCACGACAGGTTTAATCAGCTGATGAAATACGGTATTCTGATGTGACAAAACCTGAGTCCTTGATCGTTAAAGTGTTTGTTCGCACTTATATTTTAACTATTCGGACTCAGGTTTTTTTATTTAAAGTAAACTATGGGACAGCAGTGACTTAACAGTTCCTTTTTTATTACCCGGCTTTATACACGCGACAACATTACAATCCTAAAGAAGACTGAATCTGTTCAAGATTAGGCACATAAAACACCTGATCTCCCATGCGTACATACTGGAATACATCAGAATCTGTTGCCGTGCGCTCTTCATCTACTACTTCGGAAATACGCAGACGAATCGTTTTTGGCATCTCATTACACATCAGGGCAAAACGCTGACTGACATCATCGCCTTCAATGACCAATGCTACACCCATTTTACGTTCCGGATCATTCACCGCATACACCGGCAATTTCAACTCATGCCATTCCACAAAAGGCACCTGTGTAGCGCTATCCAGTGCAGACAGGACAATATTTTGCGGAAGAATCATCGCTTCCTTACCATGGCAATCGATAATATAGGTATCGATAAATCCGGTAGATACCGTAATAAGGTGGTGTAACTCTTGTTGTGAAATTCGATCAACAGCAGAGTTTGAAACACTATTTTGGCTCATTGAATTATCCCTGACTGATTTCTAACAAACTTTCCACATTTTCCAGCAGTTCCGCTTCCTGGAACGGTTTGCCCATATAGTGCGTTACGCCCAGGCTGAATGCACGTTCACGGTGCTTCTCGCCTGTTCTCGACGTAATCATGATAATAGGCAAGTTTTGATGCACATCATGGTGACGAACCAGGTTGGTAACTTCAAAACCGTCCATACGCGGCATTTCAATATCCAGCAACATCAAGTCCGGTTTGACATTTTCCAGCTGCTCCATGGCATCAATACCATCTTTGGCCGTCACCACATCAAAGCCTTGACGCTCAAGTAAACGTGAAGTCACCTTACGTACAGTTACCGAGTCATCCACAATCATGATCAGGCGGCGTGCATTGCTGTAACGGGAATGCTCACGCTGATCAGACACATGTTTAAGACGCTGGGTGTTCTGAATTTGTCGGGCAATATTCTGACCATCCAGAATCAGACAGACTTGACCATCACCTAAAATGGTTGCTCCGGCAATGACACCGACACTGGAGAATTGCTGCCCAATCGGTTTTACCACAATTTGTGCACGCGAACCAATCAGCTGATCGACAAGCAATGCAATAGTTTGCCCATTATTGCCCTTAATGAGCAGCACAGGCAAAGAATGCGCCACATTACTTAAGCGAGGTAAAGGCTGATTGGAAACGAATTCGGATAAATAACGCAGTTTGTAACTGGTGTTATCAATTTTAAAGAAGTCTTCTTTACTGTTGAAATATTGCTCCAGCGTTGACGGTGCAATTCGTACAATACGGTCAATTTGTGCCAAGGAAATCGCAAACTGCTGATCACCTGATTTCACCATCAAGGCATCGCTCACCGCTACTGTGGTCGGTACCCGGATAGTAAAGGTAGTGCCTTTACCCAGTTCAGACTCGATGGAAATATGACCACCCAGTGCCTTAATTTCGCTTTGCACCACGTCCAGACCTACACCACGTCCGGAAATTTGAGTCACTTCTTTGGCGGTACTAAATCCAGGATGGAAAATTAATTGCAGGATTTCCTGCTTATCGATGGATTGATCGGCTTTAATTAAACCCAAGCTGAGCGCTTTTTCTTTAATTTTTGCTTCATCAATCCCTTTACCATCATCACTGAACGACACCAGAACGTCGGTACCTTGACGGCTGATATTGAGGACAATTTTTCCGACTTCAGGCTTCTGAAGTTCATGACGTACGTGAGTGTCTTCCAGACCGTGGTCAATCGCATTACGCAGCATGTGTTCGAACGGTGTGACCAGACGCTCTAGAATGTTACGGTCCAATTCACCTTCGGTGTTTTGCACCACCAGCTCGGCCGGACGGTTCAGGGTCGAAGATGTTTGACGCACAATCCGCTGTAAACGTGGCAATAGACGGTCAAACGGTACCAGACGGGTACGCATCAGGCTTTCCTGAATCTCGGCTTGAATGCGTGATTGTTGTAACAGTAAACCTTCTGTATCACGAATTTTTTCAGACAAGGTAGTTTTGAAGTCGACCAAGTCGGATGCAGATTCCGCCAGTGATTTTGACAACTGGTTCAATGATGAATATTGGTCCATCTCCAGCGGGTCAAAATCGGCATAACGTGAGTTATCACCATGTTTGGCAATAATTTGCGACTCTAGCTCGCCTTCCATTCGACGTAACTGGTCCGCCAGACGCTTGATCGCCAATTCCATCTCGTTGAGGGTATTACCAAACTGACCCAAGTCCATTTCAATACGCGAACGGTTAATCGCATTTTCACCAGACAAATCGATCATTTTTTCCACCAGATCGGCAGAAATACGGATCATTTCATTGCTGTTGTCCTGTTGATTGCTTGTATCCCACTCACCCATCATCGCTGGAGGTTCGGTACCATCGCCCTGAACAAATTCAAAGACTTTAGCTGTAGACAGCATATCGGACTGAGTCACGCGATTAGGCAACTGCGCAATGACATCAACAAATTCAATTGACTCTAAACTTAATTTAACACTATCAAAATTACTGTAATCATGCTCGAAAATAGCCTGCTTTAACCATGCTAAAGTGGTTTGCAATAACAGGTCATAAACATTGGAATTGAACTGATGCACAGCGAAGCGTTCGAAGGTAGTTTCCAGCTGGTAAGCAATCGCCCCTACCGGTTCATTTTCCACCATGCGCGCACCACCTTTCAAACTGTGGGCTGCACGTTGTAATTGAAGCAGCAAACTACGGTCACTGCGCTGCTCAAACCATTGTTGCAGCAGGCTATCTGTAGACTCCAGAATTTCTTCTGCTTCTTCCAGGAAGGTTTCTTCTGCAATTAAACGGATACTGTCGTCTGGCTCTTCAACATGGGCTGGACTTGCCAAAGCAATGTCAGCAACTGCATCGACTTCTGCTGCTGAAATTGCAACAGGTTCCGCTGATTCCTCAGCAGCTATTTCAGCTTCGCTTTCCGCCTCAATTTGAGTTTCGACTGCAGGTGCAAGCTCCTCAATTTCAGTTGCAGCTTCAATTTGAACTTCAGGCATGGCTTCTGCAATGGCAATGCTTACAGCCACACTACCTTGAGCGATTGCTTGAATATTGCGTAAAATTTCAATTGATTCAGCAGCAGCGTAGTCAATCTGATCGTCACGGATGATTTGAATGCGGTCAGAGACGTCATCTTGTACTAGACGAATAATGCTGATGAGCTGTGGATTGACTTCAATTTGCTGACGGATCACGCGTTCATAAATGCTTTCCAATTCATGCGAAATCAAACCAATATGCGTCGCCTGAATCATATTTGCTCCCCCTTTGAGGGTATGCAAATAACGCATTAAATTATTCAGTGCTGCAGTATCGGATGGATCTTTCGACCAGGTATTCAAATCCTGATCTATCCCGCCCAACAATTCTTCCGCTTCTTCCAGGAAGATCCCCAACAAATCTTCATCAAAATCACGATTTGCATCAGCAGCATGCATTTGTGAACGGTCTGAATGAATTTTTTGTGAAATCTGGGCCAGATCTAGACTGCCTGAAGCAGGCGTTGCCAAAACTTCTGCTTGTGTTGCAACGCTCGGTTCATGCGCTGCAAACTGTTCAAGATCTTGCTGAACAAAGGCGGTAAGATCATTCAAAACTTTCTGGACATCAGCGGTTAAAATAACGCGCTGACCTGCTGCCAAGGTATCGAACAGATGAATGAATTCTTGATGTGCCTGTCCAAACAGATCATAGGCATAATCGATATTGAGCAATTCCGGTTTTAATATCAGGGCTTCATAGCCAGACTTCAATTCATTGGTAAATTGATGAATGCCCATCGCAGCACGATTATCGGTATGGTCCAATAATTGCTGTGCCTGCTGGCTTAAAGTCTGAATGTATTCGGGATATTCTACTTTGGCACGTTTTTCAAATTCAAATTCCGCATCCAGAAGCAAATCAATATTTAATTCGACCAGCTTGGACACCAGACCTTGCGGATTGACATCCTCATCGACTTCTACCGAATTGAAACCATAATCGTCCCATGCTGCATTGAAAGTGGCATAGATTGCATCTAGTTTCTGAGTTTGACCCTGTCTTAAGATATGCAAATAATCACGGACAAACTCAGCATACTGAATCAGCAAGGCAGTCTGACTGGAAGTAGAAACGATTTCTTCTTGTAAAAGTGTTTTAAATAAGTTTTCAACCTTGGTACTGGCTGCAAAAATCTGCTCAATATGTGCCATGGAAGAGCTGCCACGCAAGGTATGCAAGGCACGGATCAGGCCATTATAATCCTGATGTTGTTCCTGTTCAGTTTTCAGGAACTGGTCAATCGTGAGCAGATGTTCTTCCGCTTCTTCAATAAAGATCGCGACCGTTTCTTCAATATCATTGTTGTCGTCTGATGCAACTGGCGCTGCTGTAGCAGTTGTTTCGATTGCCGTTTCAGGTTCTGCTTCACTTGATGCCTGATCCTGCAATTCCAGGCCAGTGAGACTGTCGACACTGGTCAGTGTGCTAGACAGTTCAAGCAATTCTTCCAGTGCAGGTTCCAAACTGACCTGCTGCTGTATTTGCTGCCCCAATAGGACTAAAGGTCTTAAGTCGATATCAGCATTTTGTACCGTTTTAAAAGTTGGGTATAACTTATATTGATAAATATTAAACACAGACTGAGCAAATCGTTGAACTGTGCTGTCTAAAGGTACTGTACCGGAAATAACACGATTTAAAGTATCTTCCACCGACCATGCCAACTCGCCCGCAGATTTTGCCCCCACCATACGACCCGACCCTTTGAGCGTATGGAAATGACGGCGAATGGTCGTTAAAGTTTCTTGGTCATGAGGATTTTCCAACCAAGCTGGAAATAAAGTACCCAATTCAACGAAGATTTCTTCTATTTCTTCAACAAAAATTTCTAAAATTTCTGCATCTTGATCAAGATAACTATCTTCAGGAAGCGTAGTCGTTTCAACTAAATTTTTTAATATTTCTTTCATAGCTTAGGCTTCTTACGTTTATCTGCCACCAAGAAGGTTGCTCAAACTTAATTGTCACCATCACGCGAGACCTAACTTTGAAGTTAAGTTCATCTTGTCGATGCTTTATCTGTATCTTGTGGATACCCCCTGCCCGAAAGCAGGGTATATCACTGCAACGCTGTTGAATTAACTTAGTCAGGTAATTTAAAGTCAGTTACAGATTCACGTAATGATTCGGCCATATTTGCCAATTCCGATACCGAACGTGCTGTATCGAAAGTTGCAGTTGTTGTTTGCGAAGTAATTTCTTGTACAACATTCATCGTTGTCGCAATGTGACCAGCTGAAGCGGACTGAAGTTTTGCAGCGTCCGAAATGCTGGCAATCAATTTCGCCAGGTTGCTGGATACCGTTTGAATTTCATCCAGTGCCACGCCGGCATCTTTGGTCAAGCTTGCACCACGAACAACCTCTGATGTGGTTTGTTCCATCGAAATTACGGCTTCGTTGGTATCTGTCTGAATGGTTTTTACCAGACCTTCAATCTGTTTGGTTGCAGAAGCTGAACGTTCCGCAAGACGCTGTACCTCATCGGCTACCACGGCGAAACCACGACCAGCTTCCCCTGCCATCGACGCCTGAATTGCAGCGTTCAAGGCCAGGATGTTGGTCTGGTCGGCAATATCGTTAATCAAGGCAACGATGTTACCAATTTCCTGAGAAGATTCACCCAGACGTTTAATACGTTTAGACGTTTCCTGGATCTGCTCACGAATGGTGTCCATACCTTCAATCGAACGGTTTACAACCTCTGCACCATTGGCAGCAATTTGTACCGAACGCTCCGCAACCACTGCAGATTCTTCCGCGTTTGCCGATACCTGGTCAATAGACATCGCCATTTCATTAATCGCGGCAGATGCACCGGCAATCTCTTGTGCCTGGTGTTCAGATGCTTCAGCAAGCTGGTGGGTAATGCCCTGGGTATTCGCCGTATACTGCGCAACCTCTTGAGACGTTTCAGTAATACGCGATACCAGGTCACGTAACTGGTCAATCGCGAAGTTAATGGAGTCGGCAATTGCACCGGTAAAATCTTCCGATACCGTTGCGTATGAACGCAAGTCACCATCCGCCAAGTCGGCAATTTCATCCAGTAAACGTAAAATCGCGTTCTGGTTACGGTCATATTCTTCTTGCAGGCTTGCCACACGCTGTTTATCTGACTGGCCACGTAATGCAAGTAATTTGAATACTGCAAACAGGAAAGCGACCAAACACAAGATTAAAAGCAAGGCAGGAAGCGCAATAGCTAGGCTTGAACCACTAGATAGTTTATTCAGGTTAGTTAACAATTCATCTGACTGGGCAAAAATTGAAGCAGAAGCTTGACGTACTTTTACAATTTGAGCCGAGTTTGAAAGAATCGTTGCAGAAGCTGATTTTAGTACATCATCATATTCGCTTTTAATCCCTTCCAGTGATTCACGCAATGCCGGATCGGTAATACGTTCTACACCCAGTTCTGTACTACCATTGAGCTGTGCATTCAGGTAAGAACCGAAGGTTTCAGTGTCAGCACTGAAGTCATCCGCAGATTCACGCGAGTTATCATTACCCGTAAGCACCGAACTGATCGAACGTAAAATACGTTCTGCAATGAATACCTGGTTTTTCGCAATAACAACCTGGTTAGACGGCATGTTTTGACGTGCCATCTGGTCGACCATCAAGTTATATTCTGCCTGAATTCCTGGAATTGATTCGCCAATTGCAATGTTGGTATCGTACAGCTTGTTAATCATTTTTTGTTGAGACGAAATTAAATCAATCCCTTCAGATAATGATTTCCACTGCTTTTCCACGTCCACCAATGCACCCGTATGTGGATGAATGTCTTTAACTGTTTCCAGATTTTCAGCAAATTCTTTTTGCGATTGAATTAATTTATCAATCGACTCTTTGGTTCCTGAAGCCGTTGCATCAGTCGCCTGACGTGAAATGGTTTGTGACAATAGACGCAAATCACCCACACTACGTGTCAATTCGTTATTACGTGGCACACTATAGAATAGGTATAATAATAAGAATAGTGCTACGGTCAGAGAAAATGCTGCGCCCAAAATCAATGGTTTGGACTTTTCACTGTCACCAAATACACGTGATAATTGCTCTGTTTGTGATTGAATCTTTGCTAATAAAGCATTTCCGTCCTTACGGCCGGTGCCTTCACCTGTATTCTTCTTTTTAAGTTTAAAGCCCATCCAGCTTCTCCCCGAGTTGCGCTATCATTCTTTAGCTTGCGACTATTAATTTATAAATTTTACAGAGGCATTCATGTATTTTGGGTTTTGCAATAAACGACTAAATAAGAAAACATGCCAGTGCTGATTATGTTGATAAAAATATCCCTGACAATATTCTTGTAAATTGCTATCTAATTCACTGTTTTTAGAAAAGAAGCTTTTCTTATTAAAGTGTTGAATCCCCAAAACCTGATCTACCACCAAACCGACATAATGGTCATTATGACTAATACACAATACTTTTTGAGTCGGTGAAAACTGACTTCGATGTCCGGAAATATAATGCGCCAAATCAGCGACTGAAAGTAAACGTCCCCGAATATTGGCCAGCCCCATCACCCATGATTGGGTATTGGGGACCGGTGTATATTTTGGTGGATAGATCACTTCAGATACTTCACCCAAAGGGGCAACAAAATATTGTCCCATCATCTCAAAAGCAATGCCTGACCATCGGTTTACTTCATTTTCAGTGGTAACGTAGTTTTTATTGCCACGTTTAGCCAGCCGAAGTAATTCGATAAATCCATTTGCTGCCATAGAGCTTATCCTGCATTGAGGTGGTGTTTAATCACATCAATTAATTGGTTTTCGTCTACAGGCTTGGTTAAATAATCACTTGCCCCCTGACGTTTTCCCCAAACGCGGTCAGTTGCCTGATCCTTAGTACTGACAATCACAATCGGAATGTGTTTGGTCGTAGAACCCCGTGCAATTTGACGTGTCGCCTGAAACCCGTTTACTCCAGGCATGACCACATCCATAAGCACCAGATCTGGCAATTCTGCTTGTGCCATGGTGACACCATCCGCCCCATTTGCCGCTTCAATCACCTCAAAGCCATGCTTGGTTAAAATCTCTCTAAAACGAAATGTTTCTGTAGGTGAATCATCAACGATAAGAATACGTGACATGCTTTTCCCCAATAAAAATAAACTTATGCTGTTACGTGATTACGGATTGCGTTTAACAATTCATCTTTACTAAAAGGTTTAGTTAAATACTCATCCGAACCTACAACACGACCTTTTGCCTGGTCAAATAAACCATCTTTACTTGACAGCATAATGACTGGAATATTCTGATAATTCTGCGAATTTTTAATCAATGCACAAGTTTGATAACCGTCTAAACGTGGCATCATGATATCTACAAAAACGATATCCGGATTTGCTTCAGCAATTTTTGCCAAAGCCTCAAAACCATCTACTGCGGTCACAACTTCACAACCTTCACGTTGTAATAATGTTTCTGCTGTACGACGAATGGTTTTTGAATCATCAATCACCATCACTTTTAGATTTTGGAATTTTTCGTCCATTTAATGATCCTTCCCATTTTTAGAATGTACAAACAATTTTAGTCAAAAATTTTATTACAAGTTACGAACATTTTTAACATATCTTTACTTGCCTTTTCAATGAACATTTTCCGCAGAAAGACTCACTTTTTTTTATTTTCAATAACAGCTTCACACTTTCTATCGACCAATGATTTTTTTTTGACAGACAGAGGTTTTTTATTGCTTATTTTAAGTCTAATATAGCCTATTTATTGCTTTTAAAATAAGTAATTTAGTCAACTTTTATTCGGGGGTAACAATGCAAAGTCAGTTTAAATACAAACTTGCTTTCATTGCACAAAAAAAAATGAACTTTAGATTCATTTTTCTTTCTTTTCTCGTTTTGCAGGCAGCAGTGGCATATGCTGAAAATCCACCGCCTAAAGCCACCTGGTATCGCTATTACGACAGTAAAGGGATAGCCAATATTAGTACCAATGTCACCCCCAACCATATTCGCCATGGCTACGAAGCCCTAGATCAGAATATGCAGGTCATCCGGCGTAATCGTGCCTATAATACTGAAGCCGACATCAAACAGGCCCCGCAACGTGCAGCCCACGCCAAGCAGCAGGCGACGGACTTAAAACTAAAGAAAGCTTATGGTAATAGCCAGGTTGCACTGGCAAAACGTAATGACGTATTGGCCAACATTAAAAAGCAGATTGCCTTCCAGCAAGACCAGTTAAAACAATTACAGACTGACCGCATCTACTTCAAGCGTCAGCAGATTGAGCATTTACGCAAAGGCGAAAGTATTCCCACCAGTTTGAAAAATAATATCGAGAATAATCAAAAGAACATTGAAGCAAAAAAAGAAATGATTCAATCGTTACAAATTAGCTATCGAAATACACAAGCAGAATACGACAATATTATCGCTCGCTTAAAAGCACTTGAGTAAATTGCATTTGTTCTGTTGAGCACTTAATTTAAGCTGCAATAAATAAAAAGGATGAACCTGCATGCTACCTGGACAGCATAAAAAAAAATCTAAATTAAGTGATCAGCGCCCATATTTAACCGGCAGCATTCTCTGTTTGAGCTTATTTCTGACAGCCTGCCAAAAAGATGAAATAGAAAAACCTGTAGAAACAAAAACAAAAATCGAATTAATTGAAAAAGATTTAGTTCCAGTAAAAGATGGCACCTCTATTGCCAAAAGTGCTTTTACCGGTACCCTTCGTGCGGTCAATCAGAGCAGCATTCAGGCTCAAGTCACTGCCACTGCAACCCAGGTCTATGTACAGGTCGGGCAAGCAGTTTCCAAAGGCCAAGTACTGGTTCGCCTGAATAATCAGGACAATGCGGCACGCTTAGCGCAAGCTCAGGCCAATTTGGCAGCGACACAAGCTCAGGCCAGTCTGGCTAAAAATATGATGCAGCGCAAAAAGCGCTTATTGGATCAAGGCTTCATCTCCAGAGTTGAATATGAACAGGCTCATGTTGACTATCAGGCGCAACTGGAAAATGTGCACGCACAGCAGGCAAATGTGAATATTGCCCAGAAGGCCGAGCGTGAAGGCACTATTTATAGCCCCATTTCCGGAGTGATTACACAGCGCCAGGTCGATGCAGGCCAAACGGTTGCTGCCGGCCAGACCCTGTTTGAAATCGTGGATCCAAGTCAACTGGAAATTCAGGCCAAATTGCCAAGCGACATGCAGGCGGCATTAAAAGTGGGGCAACGTATTGAATACACCATTCAAGGCAATCCAGCGCAACTGACGGCGGTTTTATCTCGAGTCTCTCCTATTGCTGATCCTGCCAGCCGCCAGATTGAATTTTTTGCCAAACCCAACGAGACGATCAACTCACTCAGCATCGGTGCTTTTGTGGAAGGCAACATTCTGGCTTCGACCCAGGTTTCAGGTCAGCTTATTCCGCTCGATGTGATCCAGAATATCAAAGATAAGCCTTATGTATGGGTGATCCGCCAGAACAAAATTGAAAAAGTCCCTGTAGTAATCTTGGAACAGCGCTATAGGGACAATTTGGCTGTCGTGCAAGGACTACAAAATGCCGACCAGATTAGCCGTATCAAATTTAATGACCAGGATATTCATCAAGCGGTCATCATCAATAAATAATAAAAAAATAAGTACAGGATTGTTCTTATGTGGTTTACCCGAATTAGTGTTAAATATCCTGTTTTCACCATCATGATGATGTTGTGTTTACTGGTACTGGGACTGGCATCTTGGCAACGGATGGGCGTAGAAGAATTTCCCGATGTCGACTTCCCTTTTGTTGTGGTCTATACCTCATATCCGGGTGCCTCCCCTGAAACCATTGAATCTGAAATTACCAAAAAAATGGAAGACCAGATCAATACCATTTCGGGTTTAAAACAGATTATTTCCCAGTCGAGTGAAGGACTCTCGACCATTATTGTCGAATTTAATCTGGATGTCTCATCTGCGGTGGCCGCACAGGATATTCGCGATAAAATTTCTCCTGTAACGGCCCAGTTCCGTGATGAAATTCAAGACCCTATCGTTGAGCGTTATGACCCATCCGCCAATGCGGTGATGTCGATCGTGTTTGAATCGGAGACCATGCCGTTACGAGACTTGAGTTCCTATTTAAGTCAGCACATTGTTCCGCAACTTCGCACCGTGCCGGGCGTGGGTACAGTGAACTTGTTGGGAGATGCTCAACGCCAGATTCGTATTGAGGTCGATCCGCAAAAACTGCAAAGCTTTGGCATTGGTGTAGACAAGGTTATTAACACCTTGAAAGGTGAAAATATTGAAGTTCCCGGAGGAACCTTAAAACAGCCGACGTCTGAACTGGTGGTAGAGATCAAGTCCAAAGTGATTCATCCGCAATCTTTTGGTGACCTGATTATTGCCAATAAAAATGGTGCACCCATTTACCTGAAACAGGTGGCGAATATTGAAGATGGTCAAGCTGACTTCGAATCAAGTGCTTATTTAAATGGTAAAGCTGCGGTCGCGATTGATATTTTGCGCAGTTCAGACTCCAATGTGATTGATGTAGTCAATGCCACCTATAAAGCCATGGCGAAAATCGAGAAACAGCTACCCGAGGGTACTGTGGCGAAAGTTGCCGTCGATAGCTCCCGGGGTATTCGTGGCAGTATTCAGGATGTGGCACGCACCATTATTGAAGGTGCGGTGCTTGCTGTTCTGATCGTTTTGCTGTTCCTGGGTTCTTTTCGTTCCACCGCCATTACCGGACTGACCTTACCGATTTCCCTGCTCGGTACCTTGACCTTTATTTGGGCTTTTGGCTTCACCATCAACATGATGACCTTGCTGGCCTTATCCCTCAGTATTGGCCTGCTGATTGATGATGCGATTGTGGTGCGGGAAAATATTGTCCGTCATGCCGATATGGGCAAAGATGCGGTTACAGCAGCACTAGATGGCACCAAAGAAATCGGGCTGGCAGTTTTAGCTACTACCCTGACCATTGTCGCGGTATTTTTACCGGTTGCATTTATGGGCGGGATTATCGGTAAATTCTTCTATCAGTTTGGGGTTACGGTCAGCGCTGCCGTGCTGATTTCGATGTTTGTCAGTTTTACACTCGATCCTATGCTTTCTGCGCACTGGGCTGAAAAACATGATCCCAATAAACGACCCGGCAGAATCAAGCGCTTCTTCAACTGGATCTCCAACAAGTTTGATCATTTAAGCCATTATTATGAAAAGCTGTTAAAGCTGGCACTCCGCTTCCGTATTTTAACCTTGATGGTCGCGGTCGCTTCACTTTTTGGTGCATTGGGTTTATCCAAATTGATTGGCACGGAATTTGTTCCTGTTCCAGATAAAAATGAAATTCGGATTAAATTTGAAACGCCTGTAGATGCCTCACTCGAATATTCACAAGCCAAGTTGTTGCAAGTGGAAAATATTCTTCGCCAGCATCCAGATGTACGTAATACTTATAGCATTATCAACGGGGTAACGGATCGAGGTAAAAACCATGTCAGTATACGGATCAAGGTCACCCCTCGCCTGGAACGTGAGAAAACCCTGACCCAACTAAATAACGAGTTTCGCCAGCGCTTGCAAAGCGTAGCGGGCATTACCATTACCTCGGTGGCTTCGGCAGATGAAACTGTTTCTGGCGGTCAAAAGCCGATCCTGATTTCCATTAAAGGCACCGACCTGAACGAACTGCAAAAAATCTCCGATCGCTTTCTGGCAGAAATTTCCAAAATTGAAGGGATCGTCGATCTTGAAAGCTCGCTTAAAGAACCTAAACCCACCTTGGCGGTTCATATCAATCGTGTCCTGGCGAGTGATTTGGGTCTTTCTGTCAATCAGATTGCCAATGTTATCCGTCCTTTAATTGCAGGTGATGATGTCACCACCTGGCAAGATGAAAAAGGCGAAATCTATGATGTTAATCTTCGCCTGACTGAAAACAGACGTACCTTGCCGAGCGATATACAAAACCTTTATCTGAACTCACAAAAAACCGATGCCTCTGGTCAGCCGATATTAATACCGCTGGCAAGTGTGGCATCGTTTAACGAAACGTTGGGCGCTTCGCAGATTACCCGGCGTGACTTGGCCCGTGAAGTACTGGTAGAAGCCAATACCGCCGGCCGACCGGCAGGCGATATCGGTGCGGATATCAAAAAAATTCAAGATAATTTTGATTTACCACCCGGCTATAGCTTTGCCACCCAAGGTGCGAATAAAGACATGGCAGAATCGGCAGGCTATGCCTTAACCGCCATTACCCTTTCCATTGTGTTTATCTATATTGTATTGGGTTCACAATTTAACAGCTTCATTCACCCTGCCGCGATTATGGCTTCCCTTCCCCTCTCGCTGATTGGGGTATTCCTGGCTTTATTCCTGTTTAATTCCACCATGAACCTGTTTTCCATTATTGGCATTATCATGCTGATGGGACTGGTGACCAAGAATGCCATCCTGCTGATTGACTTCATTAAAAAAGCCATGGATCGTGGGGTTGATCGTTATGAGGCGATTATTGAAGCGGGTAAAACCCGTCTACGCCCTATTTTAATGACCACCAGCGCCATGGTGATGGGGATGATCCCCCTGGCACTGGGTCTGGGTGAAGGTGGCGAACAAAGTGCCCCTATGGCGCATGCCGTGATTGGCGGCATTATTACCTCCACATTGTTAACGCTGGTGGTTGTACCCGTTATCTTTACCTATCTGGATGACTTGAAGAATTTTATGACGCGCCAAATCCGAAAAATCATGGCATAATAAAAGCCATAACTTTGAGGTGACATTCTGAAATGTTCACCTCATTTTTTATCATATAATCTTATGCTTTAACGCTTAATTATCAGGACAGTTTCCATGCGCGCGAGTCGCTTTTTATTTGCTACGTTAAGAGAAACCCCAAATGATGCTGAAGTGATTTCACATCAGCTCATGTTACGTGCGGGGATGATTCGTAAATTGGCTTCGGGTTTATACACTTGGTTGCCGATGGGTGTACGTGTGCTAAATAAAGTTGAAGCGATTGTACGTGAAGAAATGAACCGTGCCGGATCGCTTGAAGTCTTCATGCCAGTAACCCAGCCTTCGAGCCTTTGGGAAGAATCAGGCCGCTTTGTGCAATATGGTCCAGAGCTTTTACGTTTTAAAGACCGTCATAACAACGATTTTGTACTTGGCCCAACCCATGAAGAAGTCATCACTGATCTTGCGCGCAACGAACTGAAAAGTTACAAGCAGCTTCCAATCAATTTCTACCAGATTCAAACCAAATTCCGTGATGAAGTACGTCCACGTTTTGGCGTAATGCGTTCACGTGAATTCATCATGAAAGATGCTTACTCTTTCCATATCGATCAAGCCTCACTGCAAGAAACTTATGACGTGATGTATGACACGTACTGCCGTATCTTTAGCCGTTTGGGCTTAGACTTCCGTCCAGTACAGGCAGACACTGGCTCAATTGGCGGTTCAGGTTCGCATGAATTCCACGTTCTGGCATCAAGTGGTGAAGATGATATCGCCTTCTCTACAGAATCTGATTATGCTGCCAATGTAGAAATGGCAGAAGCTGTACTGGTGGGTGAACGCGCAGCTGCAACTCAAGAATTAAAACTGGTGGATACACCAGCTCAAAAAACCATTGCGGATGTATCAAACTTCCTGGGTACTGATGCTGCACAATCTGTAAAAGCACTATTGGTGCAAGGTGTGGCAACTGAAGAAGGCAAAGAAGCCCCTGTTGTTGCTTTATTCCTTCGTGGCGATCATGAACTGAATGAAATTAAAGCTGAAAAGCATCCATTAATCGCTGCGCCTTTAACATTTGCATCTGAAGCTCAAATTCAGGCACTTGGTTTAATCACTGGCTTCATCGGTCCGCAGGGTCTGGTTGAAAAAGGCATCACCGTGATTGTTGACCGTGCAGCATCTGTGCTTTCTGATTTTGTTGCGGGTGCCAATGAAGCTGACAAACATGCAACAGGTGTGAACTGGGAACGTGATGCAACCTTTACAGAAGTTTATGACTTGCGTAATGTAGTTGAAGGTGATCCATCTCCAGATGGTAAAGGTACGCTGCAAATCAAGCGTGGTATTGAAGTCGGTCACATCTTCCAGCTGGGCAAAAAATACTCTGAAGCTTTAGGCTGCAAAGTTTTGGGTAAAGACGGCAAACCGATGATCGTAACCATGGGTTGCTATGGTATTGGAGTAACGCGTGTGGTGGCTTCTGCCATTGAACAAAACTTCGATGACAAAGGGATTATCTGGCCTTCTGCAATTGCACCGTTTGAAGTGGCAATTGTGCCTATGAATGCTCATAAATCACCACGCACTCTGGAAGCCGCAGAAGCACTGTATGCAGAACTGCAAGCGGCAGGTTATGACGTAATTTTGGATGACCGTGACGAGCGTCCAGGGGTAAAATTCTCTGACCTTGAAATTACGGGTATACCTCACCGTATTGTAATTGGTGAAAAAGGTCTGGATGCTGGCACCTTTGAATATAAAGGCCGGACCGATGCTGAATCTGTAAATATCTCTAAAGAAGAATTACTGACTAAAATTGCAAAGTAAGTGCTCCTTAAAATAAAAAATCCCGCCATTTAGCGGGATTTTTTTGTTTTAGGATTAACAGAATTTCAGACCACCGAAACAGTTTGACTTAAAGTTCTGCCCTTGCAAGGTTAAGTTTTGTAATGGAAAATTAATCACTGCAGGGTTCTTAATTTCACCCACATCAAGCGCTGCAGTGGCAACACATCCGATAAGCAAATCCCCACAGGGACGTGGCTTAGAGGTTAAATCATGATTAATCCCTGCAATTGTTTGTTTAAGCACTTCATCGGTAATTTTTACATTGGTTGTTGGACTGATACTCCCTAAATCCACTTCATCTTCAATTGCTAACCACCATCCTCGATTTGCAGCAACCGATGCACCTGGCCATAATATTTGCTGTGTCTGTAGCGATAATGAACTTGCATTATTTAGATACAAAGAATGGATCAAACCTAAATTCTGGTTCACGGTAATATCTGTCTGCAAGCCGGTTAAAGAGCCGGTAATGTCTTTATCAAGCGTTAAATTTAAACCCAATGCTGAAATCTGTGCAGCTAAAGGTCCAGCAAAATCGATTTTATTTACCGTTCCCGTTCCTTTTAGGACTGCCTCAGTCAGACGTGTTCCAGATACAATTGTAGATGGAATGGTAAAAGGTGCTGTTGTTGAAGTTAAGTTAAATGAATAATCATTTGACTTATAATGTAATTCTAAAGGGATACCAATCAATGTTCCTATTACAGCACCTTCAATATACTGACCCGTTGCAGCATAATTCATCACCCTTGGATCTGTGGTTGCTACTCCAGAAGAGGCTTTGGTTTTCATATAACCACTAAAGGAGTTAATCCCATTCGGCGTACTGCTATTTTCTGTTCCTATTGTCATTAAGCCAGCAATTTTTTCAGCACTTAAACGAAAGCCCAATACCTCACGAGTAGAAGCAGATTTTGGATTTTTAATAGCAAACTCAACAAATGGATTAGTAATAAGGGCTGAGCTTGCTGCACGATCATCAGAAGTATAATTTGCGCCTTGCAAACCACTTAAAGAAATATTATCAATATCAATATCACATTTGCCAATACCATTTACCCCACCACAACCTAATTGCAGCTTTTTAATATTGGCGTTGATTTCCATTTCAGCTTCCAGACCCAATTTATAAAACCCCAGATTCGTCTGGTCTACATTTTGTCCCTTAGCATCAATAACGTTATAACCTGCATTATATTCCATAGACAATAATGCCTGACCACTTACACCAGATAATGAATCATCATCCATAGCCACCATTGCATGACTTAAACCTGGTATTGCAATAGATGAAACAATCAAACTTGCTAATAATATTTTTTTCATAAGATTCTATCCCTATTCTTTTATTTATTCTCAAGCAGATTAACGTGGAGTAATCCCTAAATTACTTCTTATACTTCCACCTGTAATTGCAATATCTGCCATCTTTTGCATTTGATTCGGCATGGTTGACATCGATAATTCGGTCCTGAATACCTGATTTAAAGTTTTAGCTGGATTAATATCCACTTTATTATCAAATATGACGGTATCTTTTTGCATCTTGACTCGTGATTCAAGTGCTAGAGCACCTTGCAATTTATTAAAATTAATACTTGAAGTTTTTATAACCGTATTATTCGCATCGACGTCTTCGTTAATCAAACTAAAGTAGCTCCCCAAAATATTTGGGTTCAATTTATCTGTGTCTGATAATGCATTAAATTCAAAATTGGCACGGAAAGATAAGAAATTATTTTCTGCATTATCATTCATACCGGGAATAATGAACAAATCCCCTTTACCATCGAGTTTAAAGGCGATGGAGGTCAGCACATCATCTTTACGGGCGAAATTATCAACAGGCACGACACTGCCACATTTAGCAGAGCCAGTGGTACAGTTATAGAGTGAACCAGGTAATTGACCAATCGCAATTTCTGCGCTGGCAGCAACCAGTAAATCATCGGCGCTAATATAGATTCCTTGCTCTTCATAACCAATCACGCCTTTGGCTTTGACAAATGCATCAATATTACGTAAACCCGCATAGTAATTTACTTCCTCATCGTGCAGACCTTTCTTACCATCGATTAAAATTAACGATGTTGTACTCGCTGCACCTGTTTTTTTGTCAATTCCATACCCATCGGTACTTGCCATCACATTGTAGGCTATTCCTTTTTTGGTCCCAGCATCCACTTTCGATGTATATTCTGTGCCTGCAAGTGCGACATTCGCATTCAAATTATAAATAGGGATACCAATTCCCCAGCTACTGGTATCATTGGTAATTTCAGCCAAAGAGTTATCTGCAATAAACCGTGCTTTACGTGCAATCGATTGAAAATCCATACCGCGTATAGCAATCAGTGCAAAGTCATTCCCTTTTTCAAGAGAGGATAATTGCTGTGTCTGAACTAAACCACTCACCCCTAAAGTTTTTTTAATTTTATCGTTAATTAAAAAATCTAAACTTTTTGCCTGTATCGCATTAATATAAATGTCACCAAAATCAATATAGGCATTTTTGGTATTTACATCTGTTTTAGTACTCGAATTACGAACAGTTAAAGGTGATAAATTGGAAAACTCAATCGCATAACTTCCATTACCTGTATGCCCAATTTCAAGGGTTGTTGGGGTCTGATTAGTACCTAAAAGCGTATTCCCTTCACGGGTGAAATCGGCAGAAACACCAAAATGCAGTCCACCCAACCCTACCGCATCATAACCTGTTATTGTGGCTGTTGAAGTACGGCCAAAATCGGTGATCCCACTTTGATTGGCATTTAAGAAAATTGTGGCATTGGTGACTGCACCCGAGGCTCCCATACGAATTAAATTTCGCTGCTGAGTCGGATCACTGCCATAACGCAGGTCAATATTTATCCCTGGATTGGTTGCCGTGGTTCTTGATGAGTGTACGGTATCACGACCAGGCTGTGAATTTGCACTGGCAACTGGATCACTGTCATCCACTCTTCCCAACATCACAACATGATCCGTGGCACCATCACGACTCTTCGTGGTCAGGACAATTCCTTCGTCCATGTAGCTGTTTGATGTTCTTTCTTGATAAGAACTCAGATACATATAGCCATCACCAGAAAAATTGAAGTTAAAGTCTTTCAGAGTGAGCTTTTGCCCGTTTAATCCGTGACTGATACTGGCATTTTGTAATTGAAAATTAAGGTGTGCGGTCTCATCCCGATTGAATAATCCTGCTTGCGTTTGAAGAAGTACGCGAAGCGGTGAACTGGTTTTGATATCAAGAGAACCTAAACTTTGTTGAGGAGTCTGACATTTAGTTGCGTCAGTGCACAGTAACATGACATCCTTGACAGCTAATTCAAATGGAGAAATGTTCGCTTCTATACGAATTCCTGCCCCTCGAGCTGTTGTACCAACATCAAAGTCAAGTTTAGAAACAATAGGTTGATTATTGACACCTAACAGGGTTACATCTTTCAGACCAAGCTTCATGGTATCAGGGCGTTGCAATGAATCGCTAGGATTGCTTTTTGAAGAAGAATCCACCCAGTTGACAGCATTAATGGTTGCCTTGGAGATCTCATGCGTAATGGTGATACCATCTTGCCCTGTTACCGAACCAAGAGAGTCATCAGAAAGTTGCTCAAATGCATAGCTTTGCTGTGCAATCAAAATACTCGCCGTAAGTATTTTTAACTTTGTTATTTTTTTCATTCTTATATCCCTATTTGGCTTTATTCAATTAACAGCGCGCAGTTCCAGCACCTGTACAGTTAAAACTGAATATTTTTAAATTGCCTGACATGTGCAAATTGCCATGCATATTTAAGCCCATAAAGCCTTTTTCTGTATTTTTATCAAACATGGGTACATCTAAGTTAGGAACTGTAGTTCCATCAGATTTTTTTTCTGTATAGGTAGTATAAATCATATTATTGGCATAACCTTCAACACCTGAAGTACCTGTTTCGACCGCCAAAGTATTAAAACCTAAATTTCGAATTTTAAGTGGCTTATTATCAAAAAAAGAAATTTGCAGTGCCGTTTGAGGATTACCGTCACGGTTTATAATGGTCGAACCATCTAATGAAAACTGATCAATTTGTAAGGTGCCTTGAATGCCTTTAAAAACCAACCATTTTTTATTACCCGCAGCATCTTTATGATTATTCGGTGCAATCGCTAAACGACAAAATACATTGTCAGTACAACTATAAGTATAAAATGCCTCTGTTGCCTTACCAGTTGCATCAAAAACTGAAATATTTTTTAGAGATAAATCTTTAGCATAACGGTGATTTAACGATAGAGTCCAACTTAAATCTGCACCGCCTTGTCCGGATACATCAGTCATCTCATGATTATCCATACCCACTAACTGTGCATTGGCAACAGGGATAAATGCCAGCATAGAAATTGAACTAACCAGGTTCAGGATAGAAGTCTTAACACGTGGATACATAGCCTATTCTCCTATAAACCTGTTGTTTTTATTTTTAGGTGCTGAATGAGCACACCATCAATTGCAACCGAGCCTAAATTTGTCGCCTGGCCATTAATATTTTTAAAGACCACCCCGGTTGCATCGGCAGTTTTGTTCGCATTTAACAAATTGCCTGTAGCTGACCGTTCTACCGTACCAATCGTAATACTACTATGGGTTGCATTTCGACCTTGATAAGTCGTAGTAATATTATTTGCAGTCGTGGCAATTTCAGTACCGCAACTATAAACATTACAGGTTGAACCTTTTAAATAACTAGAAAGGGTCGTGTAGGTCACTCCATCTTTATCGACCATCGCAATATTCTGATTATTTTTATCTTTCAATACAGTGGTTGAGTCTGTGTCACTATAATAAGTATAAATTTGTGAATATATTTCTGGCACATTTGGAATACGGGTAATTTCTAAAATAATATTATTGCCTTCAGACCCTAAAATAAAAGGCTGATACATATTTCCTAATACCAAGTTGATATTGGGACTATATAAATACATCCCTTCCACATCATTAAATATTGGAGCTAATGAGCGGTCAATCGCTGGAGTGACTGCTGTGCCATCATATAAATCAGGATTACTGTCCGGACCTTTTTTGGCAGCAGTACTGAGTCTAATTCCACGAGCATCTAAATTAGAATCCGTTGCTTTTAGCGTGGATGGATCATCATTAGTATTTAGACGTAAAATTGCAGCCATACCTAAAGTTTGATTGTAATTGGCATTGCTCGTCGCTGGTAATGTTTGGAATAATCGAACTTGTGACCCATTTAAATTCAAGCCATTGGCAATAAACTGGGTTCTCAAACGATAATCTTTATCCAAGCCAGAAGTAGGTGCTCCAGTTAAGGGATCTACAGTATTACTTGAATTTAATTGGCGTGAAAAAATATCGCTCCAGAAGCCCAATTTAAAAGTATCACTGGTATCTGTCCCTTTTAGCTTTAAAGGTGCCTCCAATGCAATATAACCCACATTGGCCTTATTGCCTTTTGCAAACTGAATCGTATCCACATTACCTGCACGAATCAGCCATGGATTTGCTGCAGTTCCCCAATTAAAGCCTTGATTACTGTATCGGTTGCTCAAGGACCCGTCACTTTTAGACAGGGCCAGACCATAAATAAATACGTCTGCTTTGGTTCTTAAACTTCCCACTGTAGCTTGAGCTGCTGCCAATTTTGCCAATCGAATGGCTTCAGTTTCAACCGCAGCAAGTGCAGTATTACTTGCTGTAGTAGCTTGGTTCTTCGCATATTCAGCGGCTTGTTGATTGAGCACTTCTTGTGTTTTAGCATCCAATAGATTCTTAACAAGAACGTTATCAATTACATTTTGCCTGGTTACACTTTGTGAATAGGTGGTTGATGGTATGCTTTCAGTTGAACGATTACCATAAAGCAATTCGATCATCTCTAATGTATTTTTTGTAGCATATTCTTGAGATTTACTCTTTATCCCTAATGTCGAGTCCAAAGCACCCGGTTCAGTTGTACCATCATCTGTTACACTTAATGGCCACACATTCCCATTATAATAATCATCATAACGTTGTTGATAATATTGCTTCATTAAAGGAGAATCGATATAACTCTGTACCACGTTCCCCCGATATTCAGCAGTATAATTAGTCGCTACATCCGTTTTCACTGCAGTGTAATTAGTGGTCCGATAACTATCATAAGAAGTCTGATAGGTAGTTTCGTAAACACCATTATAATTCGCAGCCTTCCCGCTTAAGTAAGCATCGGTATAGGTTTGATTATAGATTTTTGTGTAAGCACGCTGACCCAGTAGTTCATAATTTTCACCGGTCGGAATAATGCGGATAAAGCCCGTATCATACTGTCCTGGATCGGTAATTCCTTTGCCATAACTTGAAGCTTGTGAAATTTCGTTTGGGCCCTGAAAGACCATCTTGAAATTTTCAAGAGCCAGTGCAACCCCTTCACCTGTGGTTTCAGAAAGATGATCATCTGACAAAGATTCAAGTGCATAAACTGATGGGCTAAGTAAAGCTGCGAGCATACTCGCCAAACAAGATTTTTTAAATCTTGCATTATTCCAACTTTGAGTCATCACGACCTTCCTTTTTATCAGATGCTCCGCATCATTATTTTTAATTCATCCTATACTTGGTATGCCTAATTTTTACTTATTTGTCATGACGACAATGTTATTACCAAGTCTGTACAACTTTTTATTATGCTGAATATTAGTGCAATTGCAAAAAAAACTGATCGAATGAACCCAGTTTCCGATGAATGAATCGCATAAAAAATAAACGGACCCAAATGGTCCGTTTATTCAATTGTTTATAATCTTTATGCTTTCGGCAACGTTACACCGGTTTGTCCCTGGTATTTACCGCCACGGTCTTTATAGGAGGTTTCGCATACTTCATCCGATTCAAAGAACAACATTTGCGCCACACCCTCACCTGCATAAATACGTGCCGGCAAGTTGGTGGTGTTAGAGAACTCCAGTGTCACATGACCTTCCCATTCCGGTTCAAGCGGCGTGACATTTACAATAATACCGCAGCGTGCGTAAGTCGATTTACCAAGACATACCGTCAAGACATTACGCGGAATACGGAAATATTCAACGGTACGGGCCAAGGCAAATGAATTGGGTGGAATAATGCAGACATCTGATTCAATATCGATAAAGCTTTTTTCATCAAAGTTTTTTGGATCGACAATTGCTGAATGTACATTGGTAAATACTTTAAATTCACGTGCACAACGAACATCATAACCATAGCTTGAAACACCGTAAGAGATGAGTTTTTCACCTGCTTCATCATAACGTACCTGGTTTTCTGCATACGGTTCAATCATGCCGTGTTTTTCGCTCATTTCGCGAATCCAACGATCAGACTTAATTGCCATTATTTCAATCCAAAAATAGTTAATTCGATTATTGCGCTGTACTTTAACTGAAATTGGCTACAATGAAAATAATGATCGGGCGATGATGTCATTTTTTACAAAATGAACATTTTCATCAGCATAATTTCAAGACTTAAAAGTTTAAAGATTCAAAAGTTTAAAGACTTAAAAGAGCTGAATAACTGAGTGGAATGGAAAAGCTTAATAAAACCAATGAAGCAGTTTTTTGTAAATTGGACTGATTGAGCCAGCGTACTTTATTGGAAGCAAGGATGGAACCGATAAAAATCCAGAACAAGGCAATCGGGACAATTAAAAGCAGGAACATCACAATATGCGCAATATAATGATTTATGCTGAGCCATGCTGTGCCTGGAAAAACAGCGGAAGCAAAGAGCAAGGCTTTAGGGTTCAGTAAAGTTGCACAGAACAATTCACGAGGACGAATCGTCGGCAGATTAAAACTTGCTTCAATATCTGCGGTTTTCCAGAGTTTAATTGCCAGAAAAACAATATAGCCGGCACTCACAAGTTTTAGGATGATAGGTAATACTGGAAATTTTGCAGAAACGGTACCAATGATGAAGCCCCAAACAGTAATTGCAATTAAGTAGCCACATGACTCCGCAGGAATTAATCGCAATGATTTACGTACACCGACCTGAATGCCAGAAGAGGCTAGCAAGGTATTTGTTGGGCCAGGTGTCAATAGAATGGTAATGACTAAACCAATGAATAACCATGAAATCATATGCGATCTCTCTATAGAGTGCGCGAAGAGTAAATCACTTTATTGTACTTAGCAAATCAGAAATTTTACATCTTTTAAAAACCTAAAATCTGTTTTTAAAATCATTTAAAATTCAATAAATTAAAATTATTCTTATCATTTAACTCTTGAGTCATTTGTTAAAAAAAATTTCAATAAATCTTTTTTTAAGTTTAATCATTTACATTTATCTAGCTTGATCTGTCCCTTAGGGATTGATTCAGGCACAATACCTCATCACTTAAGCGGCCTCTTTCTATGGCAAAACAGTTCTTTCAGTCATGGCTTCCCTCTCCGCAAAAAGTTGCAGGGATGAAAGTAATGAAGATTTTTGGTGAACGCACCTTAAATCCTTTACTTTGGTATGTGAACAGAAAGTCCATTTCAAAAGCCATTTTTATTGGCACGTTTTGGGGCATGATGCCCTTACCTTTTCACAGTATTTTGATTGTATTGACCGTATTGCTATTTGAAGTCAATTTGCCTGTGAGCTTATGTCTTGCCTGGCTGACCAATCCTTTTACCCTGGTTCCGATCCTGTATCTGGGCTTCTGGTTAGGCAGCAAAATTTTCCAGGTCAATATGATTGATCAGGATATGATGCTGGGTGTGTTGCATCAAATCAGCCATGCTATCACTCACTTTGGGCATGGACACATCGACTTGAGCCTGGCGAAAATTTTATTATCCGGCTTGATACTAGAGGCTTTCATCTTTGCAATTGTATTCTTCGTAATTACGCGATTATTGTGGCGATGGAATATTATTCAGCACCATAAACGGCGCCGAGATTTTCAATAATCATTGCATCTTTTAACTATATTTCACTATTTCGCTTATTCACATGCTCTATAACGATTAAAATGAAACCAAGCTGATTTATGGAATTTTCTCTATTAAAAACAAGAGCTAAATTCAAGATATAAAAAGCCCAAGCAACCTTGGGCTTTTCAAAGACATTGGCTGGATTAAACAAGGAAAATTAGAAAATCCGGTTTTGTGGCCTTTCTGCTTTTGGCAATTGATCGGCAATTTTCTGGGCAATGGCCATATAGCTTTCCGCAGCATCATCTCCTACCAGCACAGAAGGTTTACCGGCATCGGCATTTTCGCGAATTTGCACATTTAACGGTAAACGCCCGAGTAAAGGAATATGGTATTGTTCAGCCAGTTTGTCACCGCCCCCTGTACCAAAAATCTGTTCCTCATATCCACAATTAGAGCAGATATGCGTCGACATGTTTTCGACTACACCAATTACAGGAATCTGAACTTTATTAAACAGTTCAATGCCTTTGGTGGCATCCAGCAAGGCAACATTTTGTGGTGTGGTAACAATGACCGCGCCCGTCACCGGAATGCGCTGCGCCAGGGTTAATTGAATATCGCCTGTTCCTGGTGGCATATCAATCATCAATACATCCAGGTCTGGCCATAAAGTCTGGTTAAAGAGCTGCATTAAAGCACCGGTGGCTTTGGGACCACGCCAAGCCACCGGCGTGTTGTGGTCTCCGGTTAAATGGCCAATGGAAAGCACGGCCATGCCATATGCATCCAGCGGAACAAAATTCTCTGCTTCAATCATGGGGGTACGTCCGGCATTGCCCAGCATGGTCGGAATACTTGGCCCGTAGATATCTGCATCCAGAACACCGACTTTTAAGCCCAGTTTTTGTAAAGCCAATGCAAGATTGACGGTGGTAGTCGATTTACCCACACCACCTTTGCCCGATGAAACCAAGATCACATTTTGAATACGCGGATGCTTGGGCACATCTCTTTGCTGCGGTGCGGGTTTCTGGATCGGTGGATTATTCGGATCTTCCGCAGCTTTGCTTTCAGCTGGAGCCGTTTGTCCAGCAGCATCTACCACAGGGGGAAGTTTTTGCGCTGAAGCTGCCGTTGAAGCCTGTGCATTACTTGCACAGCTATGCCCCTGTTTGCCATGATCAGGGTTAGAACAGCTTTCACCGTGTTTATGCTTTTGCTGAATAACATGCATATTCAGTTCCCGGATGCCGCATTTTTCCAGTGCATCGGCCAAATCATCATGAATTTTTTGCAGATGATCAGCTTCTTCGGGATAAGTATGCAGAGTGAGTTGTAATACCTGACCTTCTACATTGACCTGAGTAATCCGGTCTTTCAGGGCATGCTTGGAATTGGGCAAGATATAGCCTTGTAGCACATTCTGGATTTCTTCCTCCTTCACCTCTTGCGCAGGTGAAAACACAGATTTAAGCGAAGAAAGCCACGACATAAGTTTACTCCAAGTATGGGCATACAACTGAATAGCATAGTTTAGCTTTAAATGCGGCGAAGGTTAAGCATAGTTCTATATCGCTGGAAGTATGGGAGGATAAATTCAAATGAATCTCCTGCTTGGACGATTCAATATTGTTTTTATCTAGCTCTATAAGACATCTTGTCTGCATACATAGAGAACATACGATATAGATATGATAAAACAGGCTTAAATCCGATTAATTTGTCTGCCAGTCTGCTTATTTCTGTTAATAATTCTGCTACAGACATGCTGCTATTTTGTTCTTTATATTGTTAAATTATTATAATTTTAATTTTATTTTGGGGATAACATGTTATTTAAGTACCTAATTCCAGTTATGTTTTTGTCAATAATGACATTTGGTCATGCAGCAGAAACATCTTCAATACGCACGCCTGAAGGTCAAACTCTCAGCTTGGGCGATTCTTTTACTGACATGCAAACTCGTCTGCACTTATCTCCAAGCTCTATGGTTAGCCGCGAGTTCAAAGAAAATAAAAAAGATTATCTGGCTATGGACTATACCTATGAAGTTGAAAATATGCTTTACACCATTACCATTGTGAACGATCGGGTGAAAAAAATTGAATGGTTGAATACCGATCAGGACATTAAAAAAGATCAAATGACCAAAGAATGATTCAAAAGCATGCATAAAAAAGATAGCTAAAGTGGATAATGCTTAGTGCCAAACTCACTTTAAGGCAAAGCAGGTCTTAGGCTTTAAATTCATCCCATCTAGCCGCAGCTGCACATTTGAGTGCTAAAAAAAATTCAAATTGCAGCGGCATGTACAGCAAACCGCTGCAATACAGGATAAATTGTTTATCTCCAGCAATGTACTTGCGTTTAAAAAACCATGACTGCGACGAGGCACTCTGACCCTGATTTACTCTTTATTTAATCGGGATCATCAAGTGCTGGTAAGGCGTTCCTGGCCACATGACATAAGGTACAGCAGTATCCGGCTGGGCATTTTTGGGATACATGTCATAAAAACCAGGTTCGGCACCCACAATCATGACGTGAGGACCCGTCTTGATCCAGTGGTTACCTTTGGTGGGTTTTTGGGCATACGGATCGCTATTACTGGCATCGGTTCCACCCTCTAACATGTACATAAAGCCGATTTTACCTACATTTGGCGGTTTGTGTCCCATCCAGGCTTCTGCCCATTCCAGCGCAGCCTTGTCCATGCACATCGGGTCTGGACCGGGGGTCGTCGGATTATCAGGCGAATGCCACCTGCCCCTTATAAATGGAATTGCCATGGGTCCACGGCAAGGCTTTCGACATGATTTTTTCAGCAGCACCCGCAGCATACAAAATTTCCATCGATCGTTTGGTATAGACCAGGGCACGACTACCTTCAGACAGCTGCAGTTCTGACGATAACAAAATGACTTTCACACCCTGTTTCGCCAAAAGCAGTGCCGTGGTCATGCCAATGGGACCGGCACCGACAATCGTGACCGTGTCTGCATCGGTGACCACAGCTTCTTGGCTGTGAAAATGCGGAAATACCTGATATTGGTAATAAAGAGATTTTCGTGGCTGCGTTGCTGGAAAATGCATTTCGAACTCCTTGTCCTGATTATGCTAAAACGATATCAATCGTTTAATTAAACCCCTGCACATGCAATTCAGTTACACACTGAAATTGAATGTTTTCTTATCATCTTTTCATTTTGTTAATGATGCTGGCAGATCCTTTGCAGCCCGATGAACCCTCATAGTCCTTTGCTATGCTTGTCCTTTGGTCACAAAATCTGTAAGTGCCTGAGCGGTGGCTTTTAAAATACGGACTTTTTCATGTTCAAAGTCCATCGGTAAATATGCCTCGTTGCCCAGTGCTGCAATACAGAACTCAATGTCACCGTGAATATTAAAAACCGGGACACAAAACGAGTTCACCCCCACCAACATATCGCCTGAAACAGTCGCTGCGCCCTGTGACACAATGTCCTGTTTCATATTTAAAAATTCGTTCCAGTTTGCCGGATAAACCTGCACACCCTGTTTTTGTTTGTCCTGCCATTCACGTTCAAGTAAAGGCCGAACCACATTTTCTGGCATAAAACTCGCAAATGCGCGACCCGTTGCCGAATTGAGCAATGGCATGATTGAACCGACCCGCGTGATGACCGATACCGGCTGATCAGGTTCAATAAACTGCACAATCAATGGTCCTTGCGAAGTCCAGCGACTGATTTGCAAACCACAGTGAATTTCTCGATGCAAAGCCTGAATATAAGGCTGTGCCGCCTGAATCACATCGGTACGCTGGATGCATTGCAAGCCCAGCCGCCATGCCTGGTCACCCAATGCATAACGTCCGTCTTCAAGCTGCTTGGCATAATTCATCCGCACCAAACTCACCACATAGCGGTGCACTTTTGCCGGATGCATCGCCAATGCTTCAGCCAGTTCCTTCAGCATCATGGGATTGCGATGTGCAATTAAGGCATCCAGCACACCCAAGCCCACTTCCAAGGATTGCACACCACCTTGTGTTTTTTCTTCAGACATTAGTCGACAGCTCTCATTTTGAATGGTGCCTATTCTACTCGAAGCCATCTGATTACCAAAAATCAAACCGCAGGAGAGCATCGAGAAATCTCAATCCTATTTGTTAAGTTTACGTAATACGTAATTAATTTATGTATTGCGTAATTTATGAAAATCAGTATGATGAGATTAATCCCAAAAATCAATAGGTCTTGGACATCAGATTCATGATTTTTTATAAAAATATATAAGTTATTGTTTTTAATATTTTTATATTTAATTTAATGACTGGTTTCAGGCCAATTTGAAACAAAAATTGATATCAGGGTTGCATTGACCCCGATGGTTTTACATAAGGAACATGGACATGACTCGCCAATTAAAATCGTTTATTGAGGTTGCTCAAGATTCAGATTTCCCTATCCAGAACTTACCTTACGGCGTATTTAGCGAGACAGCTGAAGGCACACGTCGTATTGGCGTAGCCTTGGGTGAATGGGTGGTAGATCTTGCAGCATTGGAAGCGCACGGCTATTTAGCCCTTCAGTCCGGTGAACAGTATTTCAATCAGCCTACCCTGAACAAATTTATTGATTCAGGAAAATCCAGCTGGTCTAAAGTACGCGCAGAATTACAAAAGCTGTTGTCTGCAGACAATGCTGAATTACGTGACAACAGCGCACTTCGTGAACAGGTGTTCTTTAAGCAGGCCAATGTGACCTTGCATTTACCGGTACATGTTCCAGGCTATACCGATTTCTATTCTTCTAAAGAACATGCAACAAACGTGGGCTGCATGTTCCGTGATCCTAAAAATGCCCTGCTGGCCAACTGGTCCGAACTTCCTGTGGGTTATAACGGCCGTGCCAGCTCTGTAATTGTCAGCGGTACAGACATTGTGCGCCCTTCCGGTCAGATCAAGTTGCCAAATGAAGAACGTCCGCAATTTTCAGCGTGCCGCAAGCTTGATTTTGAACTCGAAACCGGTTTTATCATTGGCAAACAAAATCAATTGGGTCAGCCCATTACCGTTGAAAATGCATGGGATCATATCTTCGGTATGGTGCTGTTCAATGACTGGTCAGCACGTGACTTGCAACAGTGGGAATACGTGCCACTCGGTCCGTTCAACTCCAAAACCTTTGCCTCTTCCATTTCGCCATGGATTGTCACCTTAGAAGCGCTGGAACCCTTTAAAACAAGTTCGCCTGTTCAAGAACCTCAGCCATTGGCTTACTTACGTGAAGACCATTCAGCAAACAGCTACGACATTCAGCTGTCTGTGGAAATTCAAGCTGAGCAGGCAGCACAGGCTGATGTCATTTGTGAAACCAATTTTAAATACATGTACTGGTCAATGGCGCAGCAATTGGCGCATCACACCATTGCTGGCTGTAATGTACAGGTCGGTGATTTAATGGGTTCAGGGACCATTTCCGGCCCGACCCCCGATTCTTATGGATCATTACTGGAAATTACCTGGAATGCGACCAAACCCTTAACGCTGAGCAATGGCGAACAGCGTACCTTTATTCAGGATGGCGACACCGTGATTATGAAAGGTCACTGTGAAAAAGACGGTTTACGCATTGGCTTTGGCGAAGTCAGCGGCAAAATTTTACCTGCACTTCAGTTTGATTTTCAGTAATTCCGGGGATCAAAGCGATGCAACTGTATACCTATTTTCGTAGCTCGGCGGCCTATCGTGTCCGCATTGCGCTGAATTTAAAAGGCTTAAATGCCGATTATATTCCTGTGCATTTGCTCAACAACGGCGGTGAACAACATAGCGATGCCTATAAAGCGGTCAATCCATCTGAACTGGTTCCAAGCCTGGTCGATAATGAATTTCAGCTCAGTCAATCGTTGAGCATTTTGGAATATCTGGAAGAACGGTATCCCGAGACAGCACTGCTTCCTCAAGATATTCAGCAACGTGCCTTGGTGCGTGCATTCAGTCTCGCGATTGCCTGTGACATTCATCCCCTAAACAACCTGCGTGTACTGCAATATCTGTCAGGCACACTGGAGGTATCGGATGAGCAAAAAAATACCTGGTATCGCCACTGGGTGGACACTGGTTTTAAAACTTTGGAAGCCTTGCTGCACAGCTCCAATGGCCGTTTCTGCTTTGGCGATCAGCCCACATTTGCCGACTGCTGCCTGATTCCACAAGTCTATAACGCCTTACGTTTTAATGTGGATATCACAGCTTATCCCAAAATTGCATCTATTTATCAGCATTGCAACACTCTTGCAGCATTTCAACAGGCTGCCCCAGAAGCACAGCAAGAAGCGGCTTAATTTCAAGAAAAGGACATTCAAAATGGCAATACAAATTGAAAAAATTCACCACGTTGCATACCGTTGCAAAGATGCCAAAGAAACGGTGGACTGGTACAAAAAAAATCTGAACATGAACTTTATTTTGGCATTTGCCGAAGATCATGTGCCATCGACCAAAGCCTTTGATCCCTATATGCATTTATTTTTAGATGCAGGCAACGGTAACGTTCTGGCATTTTTTGAGCTGCCTACTCAGCCTGAAATGGGTCGCGATGAAAACACGCCAAAATGGGTTCAGCATATTGCTTTAAAAGTCAAAGACCGTGCCGCACTCATTGAAGCCAAAGCACATCTGGAAGCCAATGGCGTGGATGTTTTGGGCATTACCAATCACGGAATTTTCCATTCCATTTACTTCTTCGATCCAAACGGTCACCGCCTGGAACTCGCTTATGACGACGAAAAAGCGCCTGAAAAAATTGCTATGATTAGCGAAGAAATGAAAGAAGAAATGCTGGCTGAATGGTCGCAGACCAAACGTGCCCCGCACCATACGCATTTCCTGCATGCAGATGAATTGGAAAACAATTCTGCACAAGCCAAAGTGGATCATTGATTAAAAGGATAAATCGGATGAATAAATGGGTTGCAAGTGCAGCAGAAGCCCTGGATGGCATTGTTGCAGACGGTCAAACCGTTGCAGTGGGTGGTTTTGGCTTATGTGGTATTCCTGAAGCATTAATTGATGCCCTAAAAGACACTGGGGTTAAGAATCTGACCTGTATTTCCAATAATGCCGGCGTTGATGACTTTGGTTTAGGCAAATTGCTGCAAACCAAACAAATTAAAAAAATGATTTCATCTTACGTGGGTGAAAACAAGGAATTTGAACGTCAATACTTAAGCGGCGAGCTGGAAGTAGAACTCACCCCTCAAGGCACACTAGCCGAAAAATTACGTTCAGGCGGTGCTGGCATTCCTGCATTTTACACCCGTACAGGTGTCGGCACTTTAATTGCCGAGGGCAAGGAAAGCCGCATATTTGAGGGTCAGGAATATATTCTTGAAGATACCTTAACTGCCGATGTGGCCTTGGTCAAAGCCTATAAAGCCGATAAAGCCGGTAATTTAGTGTTCCGGAAAACGGCACGCAACTTTAACCCTGAATGTGCTGTGGCTGGAAAATTCACTGTGGTTGAAGTGGAACAGATTGTGGAGATTGGTGAGATCGATCCTGATGAGACCCATCTTCCGGGTATTTATGTAAACCGTATCATCGTCAATGCAACACCTGAAAAGCGCATTGAACAAATGACGTTAAAGGCGGAGGCTTAAATCATGGCTTGGACACGCAATGAAATGGCACAGCGCGCTGCGCTTGAGCTTGAAGATGGCTTCTATGTGAACTTAGGCATTGGGCTGCCGACACTGGTTGCCAATTATATTCCTGAAAATATCAACGTCTGGCTACAGTCTGAAAATGGCTTGTTGGGTATTGACGAGTTCCCGACTGCAGAAACCGTTGACCCCGATCTGATCAATGCCGGCAAGCAGACCGTGACCGCACGACAGGGTGCGGCGTTTTTCTCAAGTTCAGAATCTTTTGCCATGATTCGCGGCGGACACGTGAACATTGCCATTTTAGGAGCAATGGAAGTTTCGGAACGCGGCGATTTGGCCAACTGGATGATTCCAGGCAAAAAAGTCAAAGGGATGGGCGGTGCGATGGATCTGGTTGCCGGCGTGCAAAAAGTGGTGGTACTGATGGAACACAGCGCAAAAGACGGTAGCCCGAAAATCGTTAAAAATTGTGCCCTGCCCCTGACAGGTCAAGGCGTCGTGAACCGTGTCATCACTGAACTTGGCATGATGGACATCACTTCTGAAGGCGTAAAACTGGTTGAACTTGCTCAAGATGTCACGCTTGAACAGATTCAGGCAGCATCAGGGGTCGATCTGGTTATCCCCTCAGATGTGGTGGCAGCGTAAATTTTTCATGAAAAAAGCAGCTTCGGCTGCTTTGCTCTGTGCTGAAAATACAGAAGACTTTAATTTTGCAGCGTCTAATCAGGCAACCGGTAAAAGTTTTCTCATAAAAGTCTTCTCATATTTAATTGGGTTTTTAAATATGGTTCTTTTCAGCATGCTTTACGTTGATCCATCCAACGCAGCGGTTACCACTTGAAAGCGTGATCAGGCTTCCACGCACATCTCAACCACGAAATGCCGCTTCTATTGCAGCAATGTCAATTTTTCTCATCGTCATCATGGCATCAAATGCACGTTTGGCGGCTGCACGGTCGGGGCTAGTGTATGCCTTGGTTAGGGCAATCGGCGTAATCTGCCAGGAGATGCCCCATTTATCTTTACACCAGCCGCATTCGCTCTCCTGACCGCCATTGCCAACAATCGCATTCCAGTAGCGATCCGTTTCCTCCTGATTCTCGGTCGCCACCTGAAATGAGAACGCTTCGTTGTGCTGAAACACGGGGCCACCATTCAGCCCGAGGCAGGCAATGCCAAGTACAGTAAACTCCACAGTTAAAATATCTCCTTCCTTCCCTGACGGATAATTTCCAGGTGCATGGTGTACCGCACCGACCGATGAATCTGGAAAGGTCTCGGCATAAAATCTTGCAGCGCCTTCAGCGTCATTGTTGTACCACAGGCATATGGTATTCTTTGCTATATTCATCATTTCACCTCTTTATAAAGAATGCGGCTTATGTGATTCGGAATGACTAGCACGCGTTCCCCATATTGGTTTAAATATTTTGTTCAATACCGTTTCTATATTTGACCAAAAAATGAAATAGACCTATTTCATAATTGTATTTTTATTAGACTTCTTTCATAAATCATTTTAAAAACTAAAATTGTTCGTAAAGCTGAAAATGAAAATGATTCAATTCATTTTTTACCAAAGAAATTTGAGTCTTGACTTGGAAGAATTCTGGGATAATTTAATGATTGCGACTTTTATTAAATACCGATTTAGAGTTCAACCTAATCTGCATAATATTTTGAACATCTAAATCCTTATTTTCATTCATGAACACCGCATTAGACTTAAGTAGTAAAAGATAGAGCATATTTACACAGGAATTGATTAACGTAGGCTTTTTGATAGTTTTTTTTGATGCTGCCATGCTTAGAAAAATAGCTAAAATTGCTCCATCTGAACGATTGAGTCTGATTTAAAAATAAACGATTTATCAAAAGAAACAAAAAATGTACCGCTGAACTTCTCCATAACTGCATACGGACTTGCCTAAAGGGTCAGGATGGCTGATCGCGATGCATGCTCAGATCAATACATGACAGTATTTCAAGGATTTTTTCATCGCTATGGGGTTACTTTCTTTGCGATCAATAACATACAGAGCGAGAACTCTACATCCAGTGGTTGCCATAGTTGAATCACGGTTATTCATGGTCAATGGCGCGATATAGCCCAGCAAAATGCGACATGCTAAGTCCATCCCGATCGAATTGATGCTAAACAGGACATTATTGGTTTTTTGAACCCTCTTAGATTCGAGGTCCTTAGCTTGAGTAAAGTCCAGAATCGAGTTGTGCAGCGCCAAGTGTCCATTTCAAGTGCCCATTTAAGGCAAATATCAAGGAAAATACACTTTCCAGAGCAACCGCCACTTTAAGCTTGATGCAGTGCGGCTTTTCACATCAATGCCTTATCCCAATCTTTGCTTTATGGACTGAGAGAAGTTCAATTCTTCAGCAACGATTATAAAGTCATGGAGGCGCCATAATTTTATATAACCGACCCGTCGAGCAATAAAAAACACCACACCTAAAAAAACAAATAAGCCCAGATAAAATACAAGTATTTTGGTAAGAATTACTACTTTAACCATCATTTTAAAATAAAAAATTAAAATAAAATCAAACCTTAAAAACACTAGTAATTTAGTAGGAATTACCCCTGAAGAATAATTAACAAGCAGATCAAAAATAACAAATCTATTCAGATTAAGTGTTTGTAAATAAATAATATAATTACAAAAATAATTTCATTTAAATAAAATTCATTAAAATAAAATAACACATTTTAAATACCAGCAATTTAGTCGGAATTAATATAAAAAAACACCCCGATTAAAATAAAAAATAAATCAAAATCACGACCAATTTAATAGGAATTAAACCACCAACAATAATCCATTTAATATCTCAATTAAAATAAAAAATATATTTCATCAAAATCCCCTTTGCTTCCATCATCGTTGCAAAGTTTGAATCTATGACTTTGTACCTAGACGGGTCACAGGAGAAGTTTTCATGAATGGAAAAATTGATGTGTGCGAAATCGACGCTTTGGTCGATGCACAAAATGGACGTATTACCCCAGCGATCTATACCGATCCTGGTCTTTATGAGCTGGAACTTGAACGTGTCTTCGGCCGTACATGGTTATTCCTTTGCCATGAAAGCCAAATTCCAAAAGCGGGCGACTTTTTCAATACCTATATGGGCGAAGACCCGATTATCGTGGCACGCCAAAAAGACGGTTCAATCAAAGCATTTTTAAACCAATGCCGTCACCGTGCGATGCGGGTCAGCTTTGCCGATTGTGGTAATACCCGTGCCTTTACCTGTCCATATCACGGCTGGTCCTATGGCGTTGATGGTTCACTGAAAGACATTCCATTAGAAGACCGTGCTTACCCACAAGGTGCCTGCAAAGAAAAATGGGGACTACTCGAAGTCAACCGTGTAGAAACCTACAAAGGCTTGGTTTTCGGTTGCTGGGATGAAACCACACCTGACCTGATCGACTACATGGGCGATATGGCATGGTACTTAGACGGTGTGCTGGATCGTCGTGAGGGCGGTACCTGCATCGTGGGTGGCGTACATAAATGGGAAATTGAATGTAACTGGAAATTTGCAGCTGAACAGTTCGCCTCTGACCAATACCATGCCCTGTTCTCACACGCATCTGCGGTACAAGTACTTGGTGCAAAACCGGATGATGAATCGACCAAAACCTTAGGTAAGGAACAAACGCCTCGCCCTGTGTGGGAAACTGCCAAAGATGCCTTGCAATTCGGCTCTAAAGGTCACGGTTCAGGCTTCTTCTTTACTGAAAAACCAGATGCAAACGTGTGGGTCGATGGTGAAGTCGCGAACTATTTCCGTGAAACCTATGAAGAAGTGAAAGAACGTTTAGGTGAAATCCGTGCCTTACGTCTTGCCGGTCACAACACCATGTTCCCAACGCTGTCTTGGTTAAATGGTACCGCGACGCTTCGTGTCTGGCATCCACGTGGACCAAACAAAACTGAGGTTTGGGCATTCTGTATCTGCGATGCTGATGCACCACAAGATGTGAAAGATGCTTTCGAGCGTTCTGCAACACGTGCCTTTGGCCCTGCGGGTTTCCTGGAGCAAGATGACTCGGAAAACTGGGTTGAAATCCAGAAAGTACTGCGTGGTTATAAAGCCCGTAACAGCAAACTGATTGTCGAAATGGGCAAAGGCACTGAAAAAGTCCGTGAAGACGGTGTGCCCGGGATCACCAGCTATATTTTCTCTGAAACAGCCGCACGTGGTTTCTATCGCCGTTGGGCAGATCTTCTGGTTCATAAAGAATGGGAAGACGTTGAAAAAGCAACTGAAGCATATGAGAAGGAGCTTGTGAAATGAGCCAAGTCAGCCTAGAACTTCATTACCAAATTAGCCAGTTCCTGTATCGTGAAGCGAAACTGCTGGATGACTGGAAATTCCGCGAATGGTTAGACATACTCGCTGAAGATATTTCCTATACCCTGCGGACTACGCCAAATGCACAAACCCGTGACCGTCGTCGTTCCGTTGAACCGCCAACAACCTGGGTATTTAACGACAATAAATTCCTGTTGGAACGTCGTGTGGCACGCCTTGAAACGGGTATGGCTTGGGCTGAAGAACCTCCATCACGTACCACGCATATGGTCAGTAACGTGATTGTGGAGCCGACTGAGGTTGAAGGCGAATACGATGTGTATGTGACTTACCTGCTCTACCGTTCGCAAAAAGAAAAAGACGTGGTGATTTACTGTGGTAAACGTCATGACAAGATTCGCAAAGTGGAAGGCGGTTTAGGTTTCCAAATCTGCAACCGTAAGATCACCCTCGATCAGGTGACCTATACTTCACATAACTTAAGCGTGTTCTTCTAAGAACGGATTGGCAGCCTGTATCGGCTGCCTTTTTTTCAGGAGCTTTTCATGGCCGTTAAACTGATTTGTGCTTCGCATAGCCCGTTAATGGAATTTGCGACACCTCAAGAACAATATAAAGAACAAGCCGTTCGCGATGCTTTTGCCAAACTTGCAATTGAGGTCAAAGCCTATGACCCGACCCTGATCATTAGCTTTGGTCCTGACCATTTTAATGGTTTCTTTTATGACTTGATGCCAAGTTTCTGTGTGGGCATTCGTGCCGCCGCAGCAGGTGATTGGGACTACGGTAAAGACAATGACAAGATTAATGTCCCTGAAGATAAAGCCTTGGCCTTGGTGCGCCAAGTGCTGGATCAAGGCGTAGATGTGGCTTATTCCTATCGTATGCAAGCCGATCATGGCGTGACCCAACCCCTGCACTTCTTGTGTGAAGGACAGCTGGACCGTTATCCAACCATTCCGATCTTTGTCAATGGCGCTGCTGCACCGATGCCCACCACCAAGCGCACCATTGCTTTAGGTCGTGCTGTGGGTCAATTTATCCAGTCTTTAAATCTGGAAAATGAACGTGTATTGATTTTGGGAACCGGTGGTCTTTCTCACGATCCACCGACACCGCAAATGGGATCCGTGCCGCCAGAAGTGGAAGAATTCCTGATTGCGGGTCGTAACCCAACAGCTGAAGCACGTGAGGCACGTCAAGCCAAGGTCATTGCTGTGGGTCAACAATTAGCAGCGGGTGATACCTCAGTTTCAGTGCCCTTGAATCGTGACTGGGATTTAGCCTTGCTTGAAAAATTCAAAAGTGCTGATTTTGCTGCTTTAGAGGCCATGACTGAAGCGGAGATTCGACGTGATGGCGGTCGTGGCGGTCAGGAAGTTCGGGCATGGATGGCTGCATTTGCAGCCCTGCATGAAATAGGCCATTACCAGATGACCACGCATTGCTATGAGGACATCAGTGAGTGGATCGCAGGCTTCGGCATCGTATCTGCAGAATTAAAAGCTTAATCACATCAGCAACATCGAAACCATCCGTGGCAATAGCGTAAATAAAATCAACGCTGAAGCACCTACGGTTGAACTTCAAAATGGTGACGTTGTTGCTGATCACAAACTGTTGCTTACAACTGAAGGTGCAGCACATCAATAGCGACCAGAAAAAGAGGCACACGATCGAAATAGAGGTAAAAGACTCGGTTTGAGATTCAATTTAATCGCTGGAATCTACAACTTGGAACGAATCTACACCTTGAAACTAAATAAAAGTGATTTAGGAGAGAGACCTATTATTGAGTATATTTAATTAATGAATATAGAACAGATAAGAAAAATAAAAATATCCAGGCGAAAAAAAACCATCGTTTAAAGTGATAGTAAAATAAAAGCTGTAAAAAAAATGCTGAAGTTATGATCAGGAAAATCCAGGTGATCATTCCCACAGAAAGACCATGGTCCAGACAGTTCAGGTATAAAGAAATACCCATAAAAATAAATGAGCATATTTTTAACGAAGATTGAGCATAATCAAAGGTCAGGAAATTATAATTGAGTTTTTTCATTCCACTTTGACTGGTCATACACAGCTGCATCATTGCAACAATTGCCCACAATATTGCAGCCAAACTCATTTAGCCACCTCCCTCATTTTTATTTTCCTGAAATAATAACAGGCAAAAATATATCCTGTGGCTATGAATATAAATACCAGATCAACGCCTGCCACCGACCATTGCTGATGCTGCAATGTATTGAAGATGAAAGCTTGTGGAGATAGAAATATTGGACTGAATACCGTCATCCATAAAATAAAAGCTGTAAGTATGAAGGCTAAAACAATGGCTTTTTGCATTTTAACCAGCATCGGAATGACCAGTATTCCAATCCAGCTCATAAAAAATATGAGTAACTCATACTGAACCCGATGTTCAAGACTGGCCAGTAAAATCCGGTTAGCCAAAAAATACATGGCTGTTGCCAAAGGCAAACCCAGGAAGGTGAAATAATTAAGGTAACTAACCACTGTATAACTTAATTTATTGTGCTGTTTAATGCGTTTCCTTTGCCATAATAAAGCTCCCGCGACCAGCATGATACAACCGATTAAACCTAAACTTGCCAGCATCCATCTCATCCATTGACTGGCGTAATATCCTAAATGAATGCCATAGGTTGCCGAACTGATTTGAGCGACAGGATGCAGGTTTCTTTCAGAACTCAGATTCTTCCCGGTATTTGCTGCAAAAATAAATTGTGGATTATTGAAAGTAATTAATTTGTTATATCCATAATCAAAAGTAATTAACGCTTCTGCAGTATTTGGGTTTTTGACTTCAAATTTTTCCAGACCAGCCCCATTACTCCCCTGCTGAGGCAATTGACGAGAAAATACAGAGAATTCTTTTAATTGAATACCTGAATCTTCTGCCGGTTTTGGAACATTGCTATATTGTATTTCACTATAAAACTTTTTTATTCCATTCTCGCCATATTGTTGATTAATACCCATAGGCATGAGCAGATAGAAGAAAATCATGACACCGGTAAAGGCCATAATCAGATAAAAAGGCAGGGTCACTACGCCGGTAATATGATGTAAATCCAATAAGGTACGCTGTCCCTTGAAACTCCGGAATACAAAAAAATCTTTAATTATTTTTTTATGGGTAAATATCCCGGTGATTAATGCGATGAGAAATAGAACCCCGACAATCACCACAAGCGCTCTACCCACGACATCAGGCAAAGGATAAAGACTGTAATGTAATTTAAAAAAGAAGTCGCCCCCCAGACTTTCCCGACCCTCTGTTAAAATTAAGCCTGTATTCGGGTCTTGAAGTTTATGGTACTTACTGGTTGGGTCTTGCCATTCCAAAGTGTTAAAAGACATTCGGGAAGTGGCAAGATTCACTCGCCATCTTTTTGCATCGGGCGCATGGGTATTTAAATGATCATAGGCAACCTGGGCCGACTCAAGGGAACTGGGAGGCGCTTTTAGATATAAAAAATTTTCAGGTTTAGACCAGAGATTGATTTCAGTTCTGAAATAGGCAATAGACCCGGTAAAAAAAATCAGAAAAACTGACCACAATACAACGATACCGAACCAGCTGTGTAAAGTTGCCTGTACCTGGCGAAATTGCATTTAATGTTCTCCCAGTTTCCTTATGATCCAATAGCCCAGCAATAAAATATAACTAAGATAATTGATTCTCTTTTGCCATAATTTAGAGGGAATACAAGGAACTAAAAGAATATAAAAAATGAGAAAAATAAAACTTAGGAGAGCGGATAAATAGATATTTTCAGCTTTTGCAAAGGACAAATAATCAGGTAAAACCCAAGAGATCCAGAGGCTATAGCCATAAGCGGCCAAGCAGATATAAAAAATTTCTTGAATAGATAACCATTCCGGTTTCTGTTTATCCATTGACCTTATCTTTCATCACATATCACGAAATGAGGAAGTATCTGTACGGCGACAGATACTTCCTGGGTGAGTATTAATAATTAATGGTATAGCTCAGGCCAAAAGTACGACCCTCAGCAGGGATGGCCAACAGGGAGTTGCCATTGGTTACGGCTGCTTGCTGTGCAAATACATTTTTATACTGCTTGTCCCAGACATTATAGACACCAAAATCGACACGGCCTTTCGCTACAGGGAAATGGGCCAAGACATCCATAGTGGTATAGCCTTTAATCTCTGCTGCACTATTACCATCAGTTAAACCCGCGGCTTTTAATGCCTGGTCATCTTTGTAGGCTTCGTCTGTGCCTTTAATGGCTTGCATTTGCGCACGCACACCATAGCCTTCATCATTATTCCATTCAGCAAACAGAGTGCCTTTCACCGGGGAAACAGCAAAGGCATTCAGTTCATGCCAGTGATCTGCGGCATCTTTATACTGTCCCCGCGTATATCCCAAGGTACCACCGACCTTATAGTTTTCCATAAATGGGTAGCTTACAGTCGCTTCTGCTCCATAAATGCGTTGATCGGTATCTACCACATTTACTGAACGGTCTGCGTTGAACTGTACAACTTTATCAGAAGTATTATAGAAACCCGTTAGACCCAAGTTTAAGCCGTCGTCCTGATTTAAGCGCCAACCCAATTCATAGCTGTTGACCGTGATCGGTGCAATACCTGACGTCGTTAAGGTATAGGCAGCTACATCACGCAGCACCCGTTGTACATCGGGATAACTATAACCTTGTGAGAAATTGGCATAAACTTGCTGCGCGTCTGTTAACTCATAGACTGCACCTAAATTGAACAGGAACTTGTCAGCATCGGTAGAGTCAGCCGCCATTAAAGTAATCGGATTGCGTGCGGTTAAATAACTGTCAGTGTCTGCCTGAACATACTGATAACGCACACCGGCCTGAACATTTAAACGATCCGTCAGTGCATAATCACTTTGTACAAATGTGCCAATATTCTGGATTTCTGTATCCGGTCCAGAACCTTGTTTCTCACCTGTCGGGGTATAGACCAGGCCATTGTGACTTGGCGTATAGAAATCAGCCCACTGATGGTCTTTTTCCCAGTCATAGTCTAAGCCATAAGTCAGTTTTAAATCTCGCTCGGCCACCTGCAGGTCAGATTGAACAGTAGAGCGAATTCCTGCATAGTCCACATTGGATTGGCTTTGCTTTACATTCACGCCATCTTTGGAATAACCATACGGTACAAAACGCGCTTTTTCATTACGGTAATACGCTTCAACATTCAAAATTTGTCCCAGGAAATCCTGGTTTTGATACTGGGTATTAAACGCATAGCGTTCTGTAAAGGGTTGTTGATCTAAACTCCACCCTTTAATGGCTTTATAAGAAGGCTGTGTCCCGGTTTGCAGATAAGAATAGTCAGGACCATATTCGGTATCCTGTTCATCATTATAATATTGTGCACCAAAACTTAAGCTTTGCTTATCGGTTAAATTAAAGTTTAAACGACCATTCACATCAAGCGTATCGGTATCCATCGTGCTGCCCTGCCAAGGGCTTAACGAGATACGGTCTCCGTTACCATCAAACTGTGAACCCCGACTGGTAAAATCTACCCCTAAAAAACTGTCCATCTTGTCATGACTAAATGAAGCAGTCTGACCCACTTGATAAGCCAAACTGTCACGACGGAAATTATCAGCCGATGTCAGGCCTAACTTGGTCTGAAAGCTGACCGGTTTCGATTTGTCCGCACGTTTGGTAATAATATTAATAATCCCGCCCGTCGCACCTGAACCATAAATACTGGTCGCACCTGAAACCACCTCGATATGATCAATCATATTCGGACTGATGCTGTTGAGCTGACGCGCCACATCGCGCGAACCGGTCTGTGAAACTCCGTCAATCATCACCAGTACATTCCGCCCACGCATGGTCTGACCGTAATTACTGGTGGTCCCGCTGCTTGGTGCCAATGAAGGTACCAGCTGCGCTAAAACATCTGCGACTTTTCGACTCGCTCCAGCCTGTTGAGCAATTTCTTCACCCTGAATGGTCTGTACAGTTCCTGCAACTTCAGCAATCGTTTTAGGGGTACGGGTTGCTGTGACCACAATAGGAGAAAGCTTTATTGTTTGATCTGAACTTTCAGGCTCCTTCGATGCAGGACCAAACTCTTCTGCGTACAGTTGTGAAGAAATAGCGACACTAAGAAAACATAGACTAAATTGAGATAGTCGCATTTTCAATCCCCTTACACAAATATTAATAATGACGCAAATAATAATCATTACTATTATCAATGTAAATTTTTTATTGCCATATTTACTGTTTTTTATATCCTTTTTCGATTTGCTCTTAATGAATTAAGCTAAATCCCTAACTAGGGAAATCCGAATTTTAAAAACGATAAAAAATGGTGAGCTGTGTCTAGAATTTTGGCTAGGATCAGAAGCATTTTAGCCAATAAAGATGTTTGGCAAAAAATCTATTGCTGTTATTGATATAGATAAATCTTGTTGCTTAAAAATATTTTTTAACTGCTGTGTGAATTCAGTTTAAACAGTTTTTATTGTATAAAAAACAGTTAATTAAAAATCAGCCCTGAATGGGCAGAGCTGATTTTTAATTGGTTGATGTCGCATTTATTATGAAGATAAATCTACACACAGATATTTCATTTCGAGATATTCATCAATACCGAATTTAGAACCTTCACGTCCTAAACCAGATTGCTTCACACCCCCAAATGGCGCAACTTCATTAGAAATAGCACCAGTATTAATTCCGACCATGCCATATTCCAATGCTTCACCCACACGCCATTGACGCGCTGTACTCTGTGTGAATATATAGGTAGCCAGGCCAAACTCGGTATCATTTGCCATCGCCACCGCTTCTTCTTCCGTGTGGAAGCGGAATAACGGAGCCAATGGACCAAAAGTTTCTTCTTTAGCCACTTTCATGTCCTGGGTTACTTCAGTCAGCACGGTAGGCTCAAAGAAAGTACCGCCTAGACTTGAACGCTGGCCACCAATTTTAATCTGCGCACCTTTGCTCGCGGCATCTGCAATATGCGACTGCACTTTGGCAATTGCATCTTCATCAATTAACGGGCCTTGAGTGGAACCGTCTTGACGGCCATCACCCACTTTTAAATTGGCCACAGCTGCAGTCAATTTCTCGGCCAGCGCATCATAAATGCCATCTTGCACATAAATACGGTTGGCACAGACACAGGTTTGACCGCTATTACGGAACTTGCTGACCATAATGCCCTGAACCGCCTGCTCCAGATTGGCATCATCAAAAACCAGTACTGGCGCATTACCACCCAGCTCAAGTGACAGTTTTTTGATGGTTGGCGCACATTGCTGCATCAGAATGCGGCCGACTTGAGTCGAACCGGTAAAGCTCAGCTTTTTCACCGTGTCGCTTTCACACAAGGTTTTGCCCACTTCAATGGCATCGCCACTAATGTGCAGCAATACATCTTGTGGTAAACCTGCCTGCAAAGCCAGCACTTCCAGAGCATAGGCTGTTAATGGCGTTTGCTCGGCCGGTTTAACCAGCATAGAACAGCCGGCAGCAATGGCAGGCGCAGCCTTACGGGTAATCATGGCTGCAGGGAAATTCCATGGTGTAATTGCAGCGGTGACCCCAATCGCCTGTTTGATGACCAGCAAACGCTGATTCGGCAGCGTTGGTGTCAGCACTTCACCGTCAATACGGCGTGCTTGTTCAGCAAACCAGCGGATAAACGAGGCAGCATAAGCAATTTCACCGCGCGCTTCAGCTAAAGGTTTGCCTTGTTCAGCAGTCAAAATCTGAGCCAATGACTCTTTATTTTCCTGCATCAAATTAAACCAGGCCCACAGCACGTCAGCGCGTTGTAGTGCTGTTTGTGCTTTCCATGCCGTCTGTGCCGTCTGTGAACGAGCAATTGCTTGTTCTACCGACGCACGGTCATGGGATTTCACCCATGCCAGCGTGTCATGTGTTGCCGCATCTTTAACTTCGATGTAATCACCTGTTTCAGGTTGATCAAAATGAATGTCTGGATGCTGTAATAAATCTTTATATTGCGCTTGAAGCATAGTCATTACTCTTCAATTATGCTGCAGCAGAAAGTGCAAAACCTTGTTTTAAAATGTTTAAACCAGCACGGAATTGCTCTGCAGGAATCGTTAAAGGATATAAGAAACGAATCACATTACCATAACGACCACATGTCAAAATGAGCAAGCCATTTTGCATGGCATAGTTTTGAATCGCTTTGGCTTGATCAGCCGTTTCCAGTTCTACAGCAACCATTGAACCTAAGGCACGAATATCTTTGACAATAGAAGAAGACTGTTTCAGTTCATTTAGAACCTCAACTAACTCTGCACCTAATACATTGGCGCGTTCACAAAGACCTTCTTCTTCAATCACATCAATAACTGCATGTGCTGCAGCAACTGCAATCGGACTGCCCGCATAAGTACCGCCTAAACCGCCAGGATTCGGTGCATCCATAACTTCAGTACGACCAACCACGCCAGAAATCGGGAAACCACCGCCCAGGCTTTTTGCCATCGTGATCAGGTCTGCTTTGGTTTCGTAGTGATTCATGGCAAACAGTTTACCGGTACGGGCAAAACCTGTTTGCACTTCATCTGCAATCATCAAAATACCATGCTGATCACACAATACACGTAAACGCTTTAAAAATTCTGCCGGTACAACATTAAAACCGCCTTCACCTTGCACAGGCTCAAGTACAATTGCCGCCACATCATGTGCAGCCACATCTTCAGCAAAAATGTCTTCAATGCTTTGGATGGCATCGTCCACAGTAATGCCTTTTGACTCTACCGGATAGCGTGCATGGAAAACACCCGCTGGCATTACCCCAAAGTCACGTTTGTAAGGGGCAGTTTTACCCGTCATGGCCATGGTCATGAATGAACGGCCATGGAAACCGTTACCAAAAGTCACAATGCCGTGACGGCCAGTATAGGCACGGGCAATTTTAACTGCGTTTTCTACTGCTTCAGCGCCGGTAGAAAAGAATGAGGTTTTTGCAGGACCATCAATCGGTGCACGCTCATTGATACGCTCAGCAAGAGAGACATAGCTTTCGTAAGGTACAACCTGATAGGCGGTATGGGTAAATTTTGTTAATTGTTCAGTAACAGCAGCAATAATTTTAGGGTGACGATGACCGGTATTCAGTACCGCAATACCACCTGCGAAATCGATATATTGATTGCCTTCGGCATCCCAAATTGTCGAGTTCTCTGCTTTCTCCGCGTACCATTGACACATGACACCAACACCACGAGGCGTCGCTTGCTGTTTACGTGCATTCAGTGCAGAGTGTTTACTGTCCATTTTGTATCCTCATTCTTGATTCATACATTGTAAAATTTTGGCATCCATATCATGTGCTTGATGATATGCAAATGACTGATTGATCTTCCTCATTTTGCGCTTTTATCGGCCTGATACGAGAGCCACTTTGAATCAGATAGACAGAGCCAATTCACCCCATCCCGAAGATTTTAAAAATCAAAAAAACAGGATAATTAGATACAAATCATAAAGTTGAAATTACACCATAAAAAATGGCACCTTTTTTATAAGGTGCCATTTTGATAACTGAGAGCAAAAATTTAAAAATTATACATAAACAGTAAATTCAGCAGCCGGCTATGGCCTGCGGCATCTCCTTGCGCCAAAGAACCGGCATCACCGCCAATGAATACATCATTTTTACCGGTGATATATTCGGCTGCCAGCGAAAACTGCTTAACATCCAGCTGAGCACCCAAAATATTGCGTGTAGATGTACCGAAACCGGACTTGTCTTTGTCAAAGACGGTATAGCTGACATAAGGCGTCAGATCGTAATCTTTGTAAAAATCAGTCATTTGATAATCCAGATTCGCCACATAATAATTGGCTTTATTGGCCACATGATACTTCGATTCAAAAGAACCTACCGTGGCATAATCTGGATTTTCTACAGCCTGGGTATCTGCACGATTCTGTCCGGCAGTCAGGGTCAGGTTTGCATTCTGGTAGTTTAAGCGACCAAACACATTCCATGCATTGCGATGCCCGGTTTGACCATTGCGGTTATTTTCCAAATCTGAATACCAGTACGAGCCGCCGACATTCAGCTTAACTAGGCTGTCCTGCAGCGGAATCTGCTGATTGATGCGTGCAACCCACATGTTTTTTTCTTCAATGTCATCGGTGCTGGCATCTTCCGGCTTGACATAATTGGCCGCATAACGCGCCGCATCGTCACCAGTGCCGGCAAAACTTCCACCATCACGCACAAAATAAGCCACATTGACTTTGGTATTTGTACCGAGCTGCTGCCAGTTAATACCCAGATTATGCACATCTTCCAGTCCGGCATTGTCCATTGAACTGCCGTACCAGCTGCTGCTCCAGAATCGGCCAATACCAAAAGGCATATCTTGCAGACCCAAGGTGATGCGGCTGTCATCATTCAGCTTATAGCCCAGGTTGGCATTCACCAAGGTTGAAAAATCACACAGGGTATCATTTTGATAGCAACGGTATTCCACATCGCCGAACAATGACTTGGCATCATATTTCAGGCTGAGTTTCGCCGCATTAAACTTTAATTTATGGTCACTGTCCGAATAATCCTTATCCTGATAATTCGCTCGTAGCCACCCCGATACGGTCAGTTCACCTAAATCGGTATCGGCATCTCCCCAAGAGAGCGTATCTGCCTGCACGGTGGCAGACATCGTAAGGGTACTGGCGACAAGCGCACAGAACGAAAATGGTTTCACTAAAAAACGTTGCGACATCATAGAAGCCCCAAAAAAGAAATAATAATCTTCAAAACCAGGTCGCTGGCATAAGCAAAATTTCTGACCAAATGGAATCAGTAAAGGCGTTAAATATCCAAACTTATGCCGGGTCAAATATTGCATCCTGCAAGAGACCCTACCCTTAACCTGGATAGATGCCGCGCTCTTGGCGAGCCATCAAAATCCGTTCACATGCCAAAATATAAGCTGCGGTACGTAAAGAACATCCGGCCTGCATGGCTTTGAGCCAAACGTCATGCACGGCATTTTTCATGATTACATCCATGCGCTGATTGATTTCTTCTTCTGTCCAGAAATAGCTGGCAAGGTCTTGTACCCATTCGAAATAGCTGACAGTCACGCCACCAGCATTACAGATCACGTCCGGTACAACCGTGATTTGACGCTGACTCAGGATTTCATCCGCTTCAGTGAGGGTCGGACCATTGGCCCCTTCCAAAATGATCTTGGCTTGAATGGTTTGGGCAACCTGCACATCAATCACTCCTTCCAGTGCCGCAGGAATAAACACTTCTGCGGGAATTTGCCAGAATTTTGCCGCCGCGATTTCGTCGCTTGCAGCAAATCCCTGAATCTTGTGATGGGTGTTTGAATATTCGATTAACTTGGGGATATCAACCCCTTGTTCCTGATATAGGGTTGCGGAGTGATCCTGTACGCAAATCACTTTGCTGCCATTTTCATGAAACAGCAAGGCGGCTTCGCTGCCGACATTACCAAATCCCTGCACGCACACCCGGGCATCCTTTAAATCCAGGTCAATTTGCTGAGCCACTTCACGTCCGCTAATATACACGCCACGTCCTGTAGCTTTACTGCGGCCTAAAGAACCGCCAAGATGCACGGGTTTTCCGGTCACCACACCGGTAATGGTAGAACCGGCATTCATGGAAAAGGTGTCCATCATCCAGGCCATGATTTGCGGATTTGTCCCCACATCCGGTGCCGGAATATCTTTTTGCGGCCCAATAACCAAATTGATTTCTGCGGTATAACGCCGTGTCAATCGTTCCAGTTCACGCTTGGATAACTGGCTTGGATCAACCCGTACCCCGCCTTTGGCACCACCAAAAGGTAAATTCAGCGCCGCACACTTAATCGTCATCCATGCAGACAGTGCCATCACTTCATCTAGATTGACATCCGGATGGAAGCGTACACCGCCCTTGCCCGGACCGCGGGTCAAATTATGCTGAACCCGATAACCTTCAAAATGCTGAACGCTGCCATCATCCATAATCACCGGAATATCCACAATCAGGCTTCGTTTCGGGCGTCGCAACATATCCAGTCTTTCGCTGAGTTCACCCAGATAAGGAGCCACTTTATCCAGCTGTTTCAGATAATTGTTCCAGGCCGTCGTACCGTGCTCGGTATAGGTGAGCCCCTTCATCATTGTGTTCATTGCATGATCCTGTTTTTTGTATGCAGACGCATTTCCTTGCGGCCGCAAAAAATATAAATTTATCTCTGCTTGTCGGCATTTATTGATTCAGGTGTCTAGCCAGCGTGATCTGGGCTAAAACATTCAGCGTGGATTTTTCGCTTTGGCTTTAACCAAGATATGTGTATATTGCCTGCCGTTTACAGGCCCGTATTTACATCCACTGCGCAACAACGGGATACTTTACAATTACTGCCTGACCAGATTATTTTGCACATACCGATATCGCTCTCACGAGAGCCACTTTGAATTTGTAGGAGAGAGCCAATTGCGTAGCTTGCTTGGAGACTATTTGCTGCAGCGATTACAGCAAGATATCGATGGAACATTGCAGCTGCGATTATTTCGCTGCTTGCGCAATGCCATAATTGATGGCGTATTGGCACCCAAGACTCGCCTGCCGGCATCCCGCGATCTGGCCAAAGAGATCAAGGTTTCCCGCAATACGGTATTAAGCGCGTATGAACAATTACAGGCACAAGGCTATGTCGATGCCCGCACAGGACAAGGTACCTGGGTCACAGATAAACTGCCCGAATCCTTTTTAGTCAAGGCGGAAAATAGCAACGCCCCTGTTCAAGAAAAAAAATCTCAGCAAAGTTACAGCTTGTCTCAGCGCGGTTCTTACTTAATCGGCTATTCAGCAGCTTCTCCTTATCAATGGGGTGCCTTTGTCCCTGGTGCGCCAGATGTGACAGAGTTTCCGCATCACATTTTTAGCAAAATTCAGACCCGTTTGAGCCGTGAACCGGAAATTACCCGCTTGATTTACAGCAATGCCGGCGGCTGTCTGGAACTGCGCCAAGAACTGGCGGAATATCTGAAAATTGCACGTTCGGTGCAATGCGATGCCGATCAGATCATTATTACCGAAGGCACGCATCAGGCGATTGATTTAGTCTCGCGTACCTTGAGCGACATTGGCGATGAAGTCTGGATCGAAGACCCAGCCTACTGGGGCGCCCGCAATATTTTGCGCATTAACGGGGTCAATCTGCGTTCACTACCGGTCGATCAGGAAGGCATTATTCCTGATCTTGATCCGAAAGTACCTCCCAAGCTGATCTTTGTTACACCTTCCCACCAGTATCCCCTAGGTTCACATCTCAGCCTGGAACGGCGCAAACAGCTGATAGCAATTGCCCGGCAGCATAAAAGCTGGATTGTGGAAGATGATTATGACAGTGAATTCAGGTTTTCAGGCCAGCCCTATCCGTCTTTACAAGGATTGGAACCTGATTCCCCGGTCATTTATATGGGCACATTCAGCAAAACCATTTATCCTGCCCTGCGTATCGGCTATCTGGTGGTTCCGAAGAAACTGTTTTCCCCACTGCGCATTGTGGCATCAGAACTCTATCGCGGTGGACATTTAATTGATCAGAAGGCACTGGCAGAATTTATCCGTGAAGGCCATTATGAGGCGCATATCCGGCGCATGCGCTTACTCTACAGTAAACGCCATGCATTTCTGATTGATTTAATTCACCGCCATTTAGGTGAAGATTTTCTGCACGAATACAACACGGCAGCAGGCCTGCACCTGATTTTAAAACTGCCAAGCAGCAGTGATGATGTCCTGATTGCATCGAATGCACTTGATCAAGGTATTAAGGTCAGAGCCCTGTCGCAATACTATACCAAGCACTATTCTACCCGGCAGAAAGGATTACTGCTCGGTTTCGCCTGCGTGAGCGAACAAGAAATATTGGTGGCTTTCGGCGTACTGTTAAAATGCTTGCGCGACAATGGAATTCATACTTTAAATTAGTAAAATTTCGATTCTAATTAAAATTTTATTTTTAAAATCAATATATTCTCGGCCTGTTTTTAAACAAGGAGTAAAACCTTTTATGGCCCCTTCATTTTATTTAGTCTTTATTTTTCTGTAAACATTTCTTTCGGTAATTTTCACCTTTTTAACGCAATTGGCTCCCTTCAATAGCTAAAAAATGGCTCTCGTCACCTGACAACAAAAAAGAGAAATTAGCAGCATACATACACAGCATGTAACAGTTTTGTAATCAAAGTTTGATTTTTCATGTGTTTATAGAAACATCGGCTTTATTAAGTTTAACTTAAAATTAATGAAGTGATTGCGAATTCGGTTACAGTTTCAAAGGATAGATAGTGTACACAAGGTAGAGAGCTCTATTGCTGTTGCACTATGGATATTAAGGGAAATTATATGGCAGAACATCAACATGTCTCCACGCCCGATTCATCACACGGCTTAAAAAGTGGACTTAAGTCACGTCATCTTACAATGATCTCGATTGCCGGGGTAATTGGTGGCTCACTGTTCATTGGCTCTGGTAATGTAATCTACTCGGCAGGTCCCGCTGCAATTTTGGCCTATGCCTTTGGTGGATTGCTCATTCTATTAATCATGCGCATGCTGGGTGAAATGGCCGTTCTCAACCCGGATAGCGGTTCATTCTCAACTTATGCTGATCGTGCAATTGGCCGCTGGGCAGGTTTTACCATTGGCTGGCTGTATTGGTGTTCTTGGGCATTACTGATGGGCTGGGAAGCGTATGTCGCAGGTAAAATTCTCAACAGCTGGTTTCCGTTTATCCCCATCTGGGGCTACATGCTCCTAGTTATTGTGTCATTGGTTGTCGTTAACTTACAAAATGTCAAAAACTATGGCGAATTTGAGTTTTGGTTTGCCCTGATTAAAGTGATCGCAATTGTTATTTTCTTAGTCATTGGTAGCTTGGCCGTCATGCACTTATGGCCGTGGAGCCAAGCAGGTGTGTCAGGTATTACCCATTTAACCTCTGAAGGTTTCATGCCCAATGGTTTCTCTGCAGTAATCACGGCATTACTCGGGGTTATGTTTGCCTACATTGGCGCTGAAATTGTGACGGTGGCTGCCGCAGAATCACAAAACCCTGCACGTGAAATCCGCAAAGCATCTAACTCAGTGGTATGGCGTATCATGTTGTTTTATGTCGGTTCAATGCTTATTACCGTCTGCCTGATTCCACATAACAATCCACTACTCAAAGACCCAACTTGGGGAACCTATAGTGTGACCTTAACTGCACTCGGTATTCCAGAAGCAAAACACATTGTCAATTTTGTGGTCCTGACTTCAGTGTGTAGCTGTTTTAACTCTGCACTGTATACCTGTTCACGTATGCTGTTTTCATTGTCAAAACGTCACGATGCACCGAAAAGCTTTGGTTTAATCAACCGTAATGGTAGTCCTTGGATGGGTGTTCTGGTGTCATCATCATTCGCTTTATTGGCATCCTACCTGACTGCCACTGAAAGCATGAATGTCTACGACATCTTTATGTTAGCGACAGGTACAGCGGCACTCTATGTCTATCTCACCATTGCTTTTTCTCAATTACGTATGCGTAAGAAATTAGAAGCGGAAGGACAAGTGATTGACTTTAAAATGTGGTTATTCCCTTGGCTGACTTATCTGGCAATCTTCTTTATTATTGGCGCCCTGATTACCATGCTGGTTGAAGGAACATATTTCAAAGAAGTGACTTATACCAGCTTGCTTGCGCTCTTTATTGTCGGATTAGGCATCTGTGCACAAAAATTCAATTGGGGTAAAGATTCACAAAAAAAAATTTCACAAAATAGAATAAACTTGAGCGACAATATTTAATGCTCAAGCTGATAAAATAAATCTTGCTGACAGAATCAGCCCGGCTGGTAGGTGAATGTTTAATCTAAATTTTCACCTACCAATCGCAATAAAAAAATCTTTTATCATTCAAAAACTGCTCTTCTTTGATCAGCAGGCTTTCCAAGCCATTAAACTGCTGCATCCTGTTTGGCATACTTTTCCATTAGTCTTAACCATTTTTCACGTTTTAGCTCACTTGAACCGCGAACAGAACCAATATAAGCCGTTTTGATCTTTTTTATACCGCAGAACGCTAAGGTGGTTTTTTTCAGCTGCCGAGTACTCGGTTCACCATAATACCATTTATAGAACCAGCCCGGCTGGTCCAATGTGGTGATAATTCTGGCTGTTTTATTGAATAAATGCCCTTGGATACGGTGGCTGTTCTCCACATAACTAAAAGCAGTACGAGGCAAAAATACACGGTCAATAAAACCCTTTGTTATTGCAGGCAGTCCGCCCCACCATACTGGAAAAATCCAGACCAAATGATCAGCAAGCTGAATTTTTTTCCAAGCCTCTTTTAAATCCGGCTCGAGCTCCATTCTCTTTTCATAGCCATGTTTCAAATTAGGATCAAAATGCAAGAGCCCTACTTCAATCAAATCAACCTGTACATTGGACTTTACCAGATAAGATACATAGGCTTCGGTTAAGGCAGCATTAAAACTGGTTTTTGAAGGATGCCCATTAATAACAACGATTTGTTTATCTGTACTCAAACTCATAACAATCTCTATAATTGAACCATATTTTTCAAATTACAAGTGATATCTGAAAACAAGTAGCAAATTTATCGTATAAAATTTAAGATATCAATTGTTATCTCATTTCTTTTATCTTTATGAATCCAGCAAAACTTTCACGCGATGAAAAACAGCTTAAAACCCGTCTGGCGCTCATTGAATCTGGATTTTCACTCATTTCCAGTCATGGTTATGGGGCAGTTTCTATTAGAAATATCTCCAAGCATGCCAATTATACTCAAGGGGCTTTTTATTCTAATTTCAGCAACAAAGAAGATTTTTTATTGGAATTAATGCGATTACAGTTTGAAAAGGAAAATATTCAGCTTCAGAAAATAATATCCACAGAAAACTCAAATATTGATCATACTATTGATGGACTCCGGATTTGGCTTATTAATTTTTTTAATAATTTTGAATGGTTAAAAATATCCATTGAACTGCAATTATATGCAGCTCGTGATCAAGCTTTTGCATTGGAATATCAAAAAATTTGGCAGACGCATCAAGATGAAGTCGCCAGAATTTTAAGCAGACTCATTCCAGCAACGCAATTGGTCGATCAGAAGCGTATTGAGAACATAACTGTTGAACTCATCTCGTTAAGTTATGGTTTAGCCTTGCAATATATGATTTTTAAAGATGACATTGAAAAATATATAGATATTATTATTAAAAGTTTAAACCGCAGTCTTGAAGTCCTAAATACGGATATAAATTGAAGCCAATGTCTCACAACTGGAAGTAAGCTACATTTTTATAATAAATATATGAAAATAAAAAAGCCACTTATTTAAGTGGCTGATTTATAACAATAATTTTGGTGGAGGTGGCGTCAATTGAACTCATAACCCAAACAACTGTTTTTATTTAATTTATAAGAAAAAAATAATTTCATTGACCCAATTTTGACCCACTAAATTTCTGGTGATATTTCTGTAACTTAGGGGTTAGAAAAAACTTTGCAATCAGTATATGTAAGTATAGCACATTTAAATTTGGATAGATCTTGAAACGTTATAACATTTCATATATCGAAATTTGTTTTTAATGTATTATTGCTTATAAATGAGAACTCTAGGACAGAGGTAATGTTTGAAATTATTGATGATTTGAAAGCTAAATTAGATCAGCATCGCCCTCTTTCCGCTTCTATTATCAAAAACTTACAAGAAGATCTTATTGTTCGGTGGACTTACCATTCCAATGCGATTGAAGGTAATACACTAACGCTATTAGAAACTAAAGTTGTCTTAGAAGGAATTACTGTTGGTGGCAAAGCATTAAGAGAACACTTCGAAGCCATTAATCATAGAAATGCTATTTTTTATGTTGAAGACATCATTCGAAAAGAAGAACCTTTTTCTGAATGGCAAATTCGTAATATTCATCAGCTCATTTTAAAGAATATTGATGATGATAATGCTGGACGTTATCGTCAACAAAACGTCCTGATATCAGGTGCTACCACTACCCCACCTGACTATACTTTGTTAAATGATAAGATGGCTCAATTGGTAGATTGGTATAACAGTGAAGCACATAAGCTTCATCCTATTGAGCGTGCAGCTAAAGTACATGCTGATTTTGTTGGCATTCACCCATTTATTGATGGCAATGGTCGCACATCACGTCTTTTGATGAATTTAGAATTACTTAAAGCTGGTTATCCACCTTGTGTGATTACTGTAGAGAATCGTTTAGCTTACTATGAAGGATTGGATCAATGGATGGCTTATGGAAAAACTGCAGCTTTTACTCAGTTAGTTTCAGAAGCTGTATTAGAAGGATTTAAACCCTATCAGCTAGTATTAGGTATTTAAAGCAGCTTGAGCGGTAACATGATCGCTAGCTTGAGCGGTGTCTTGATTGGTTACCACTACTTTTAAACACCTAGTTAATTAGCTATTTTATCTGACTAAAAAGTGTCTAAGAAATTTGTGGCTATTAAGAGCGCCATTATTTAGTTCTAATGGTTAAATTCAATCCTAACAATAAGACCACCAATAGCATTTGTCCGACGTAACTCAACTTTTCCGTGATATAAATCGACAATTTGCTTAACAATCGATAAGCCGAGGCCACTGCCAATAATGACACTGTTCTGATTCACCCTATAAAATCTTTGGAAAATCAGAGGTATTTGTGCTTCATCCAAACCAATTCCATTATCCTCAATCTGCACAAAACTATAATTTTCAATACATCCACAACTGATTTTTATGACACATGGGCGTTCATGACTACGATAGATGATGGCATTTTCTAAAAGATTACGGAGCATAATTTCCAATTGCTCAGGTTGTGCCATAACTAGGGCTGACTCCAGTTGTAGCTGTAAGTCAACCTTTGCTTGATGAAGCTGAAAATCCATCATCGAAAGGGTACTTTGAATCATATTAACGAGATCGACCGAGCCTTGAATTTGATGAGCATTGGGTTCAATCCGGGCCAAGGTCAGTAACTGTGTAATCATTCGCGAGGTTTTATCAATACCAATCATAATGTCCTCAGCTGCTTCTCGCGCCTCCTCTGTAGAACGTGCACTCTGCAAAACTTGTGCATGCAGGCGGATCGCTGCTAGAGGAGTACGTAACTCATGAGCTGCATTCGAAGTGAAACGTTTTTCACGTTGCATACTTTCTGCAATTTCACTCAATAATGTATTTAATGAATTCACCAAAGGTTCAATTTCTTTCGGCACGACAGGATTAATAGGTTTTAAATGCTCAATCGACTGCTTTTCCAGATTTTGACTGATACTGAACACAGTGGACAGATGGCTGCGTATGGTCTGTAAAATCAACCAAGAAAGTAATGGTAAAAAAAATGCTGAAACCCCTATTAAAAATAACAGCATATCTCTCTGGATATCCTGACGGATCGTCCAGACCTGTGCAATTTGTACTTGTATAGTGTGGGTGCTGTCCCAAACTGAATAACTGCGATAGGTTTGATTACGAATCTGAATCCAGCCAAAGTTGACTTGCTGGATAAACGGGTGTGTGTCAACACCGACCGAACGATAAATTAACTTGCCATTACGATGCCAGATCTGGAATATAATCTGATTATAATGCTCCCCTTGGGCTTTCTCGATGACAGTATGGTCTGGGATTCTCCCCTCCAGTGAACTTGACGTAGTCGAAAGTAAAGCATGGGCTGTTTCGGCCAATGATTTATCAAAAATATTATTGGCGGTACGCTGCATTCCCCAGTAAATACAACCTAAACTACCCACCCAGACACTGGCGGTGATGACCATTAAAATAAATGATAGACGTCTGGTCAGTGAATAACTACGGATGAAATTGGCCATTAATAACTTTCATCCATAATATATCCAAAGCCTTGTACAGTACGGACGATGTTTTTACCCAACTTACGCCGTAAATTATGAATATAAACTTGGATCACATTACTGCTTATATCTGCATCATAGGCATAAAATGAATTTTCTATGCTCTCCCGTGAAATGATGCGGCCACGGTTAAGAATAAAGAGTTCCAGCAAATGAAACTCTCTCTGGGTTAGTTCAACTTCAGTTTTATCTCTCAGGACCTGTTTGGTCTCTTTATTAACTACAATGTTGCCAATCTGAATCAAATCACCCACATCACCTGAAATACGGCGTAATACTGCTTGAATCCGTGCAATGACCTCATACAAATCATATGGCTTAACTACAAAATCATCTGCCCCAGCATCCAAACCTAAAATGCGCTCCTGAATTTTATCCTGAGCAGTCAGAATAATAACGCCTACTTTATTCTTTTTACGGCGCAGTGACTTTAAAACCTCTAATCCGTTCCGGTCTGGCAAACCTAAATCAAGCAAAATAAATTGATAATCATAACTCGCCAAAAAATGATAGGCTTGCTCCGCTGTGGTAGCAATATCAACAACAAAATTCGCTTGGTCTAAACCACGTGCTGTCGCCTTAGCCAATAACGCATCGTCTTCAACTAACAATATTCTCATGTCTGAGCTACCCCCTCATTATGTTACTTACAAACCTATATTTTATTTCCATGAAAACGCTAGGTATTCGGCCCCCAATAAGACCGAATAATTTCTATCTAAAGCATTGATATATCATCACTTTACTATTTTACTTTGCCTAATGATCCTCATGTAAAGGCCATAACTGATGCGAATTCAGCAATAGTAAACTCAAGCTTTCTGCATAATCAATTTTGGCTTGATCAATTCGACCGCGCGCATCAACCAGTTGCTGTGAATGAAGTAACAGTTCATTTAAACTCAATTCACCGAGCTTATATGCTTTTTGCATCAATCCATGTTGTTGCTGTAACTGTGCCAAATTCTGTTGAGCCTGCTCACTCCGTACAGTTGCCGACTCCATCTGCGTAAACCAGTATTGCGTTTCCTGACGCAAACGGTTTTCTACTCGTCCGATCTCAAAATTGGCCTTTTGAGCTTCCGCCATGGCCATACCAGAAGCTATACGCACTTGTCGACTGGCGAGTGGAATTGAAACGCTCACACTCATCAAGTTTTCAACGCCAGACTGTTCACGACTATAGCCCACTCCGACCGTAGGATTAGGTACCCGATTGAGTTGCTCTCTTTTGACTAATGCATCTTGCTGTGCTGCCTGTGTTTTAACCAGCTCAAGCTCATGGTTGGCAGACAAAACCTGCTGTATCCATTCAGTCTGTGTATATTCGAGTGGTCGAATTTTGATGACATCACTGCTCCAGTGTTCTGGAATATTTCCCTGATAATCACGTGACAATAACTGCTGTGCTTGATAGTAAGCTGTTTTAGCCTGCATATATTGCTCTTCGATTTGCCGCGATTCATTGCTAAGTAGCATCAGTTCCAGTCGTGGGGCATCTCCAGCACGAATACGCTGCTGGGTCATTTGCATATAGTGCTGTATTCTTGCTTGCTGTTCCTCTAAACGCGTCAATTGCAAAGCACTGCGCATATATGCAAACCACTGATTTAGCAAATTTTTGGCAACTTCATGTTTGGCATCTTCATATTTTAATTCCGCAATACTCATCCCTCGTTGCGCCAAATCCTGATCCAGCTCGTATTTGCCAGGCAAACGAATCTGCTTTTCAATACCAAAGCTCGGCTCATAACTATTGGACTTTGTTTGACCATCCTGGGCGTTGCTGTTACGAAGCTGCATGCCTGCACGCACGGTCCAGGGATGGCCCAGTTTTAGCCCCTGTCCTGCAAAATTGGCATAGTCCTGGTCCGAAACTGCCGATCGAACAGTTGGATGCTGTAACAAGCTCTGTTTGACCGCATCGAGTTGCGGCAAGACTTGATCCAAAGCGGGTTCCGCGGATACGACAGAAGTCATCATCACACAACAGCCCAAGCCCAGTAAACGTAAGGCTTTACCCAGCAAACGGGGTTGAGTCGCTATCTCTGGTTTCATTCGTTCACTTCTCCTTGACCAGCATAACCCGATGTTATGGTTGGTAATACCCAATAGAAACAGTCACTTGATTTAAATTTCTTTTGGATATGGGCTAAAACTAAAGGTACAGTTGCGAGGGGTAAAATCAACAGAATCAAATTACGCTCAGTTGCACCCCGAATTTTTTCTTGAATGTTGCGATAATGTTGGCGGCTGCCGAAACCTTGTGCCGGGATACAGGTACATCCTGTCACAATCTCGGGAATAAGCCATAAATGGCTCATTAATTCTTCCGCAATATCACTGGAGATGTTGATAGAGAGTTGGCACATTTCAGACATGAGTATCTCGCACTAAACCAAATTGTTTGAACAAGTTAGGAAGTAAAATCAGCGTCAGTAAGGTGCAGGAAATTAATCCCCCAATCACCACGATCGCCAATGGACGCTGAATTTCAGCACCTGGCCCAGTGGTAAAGAGCAAGGGAATTAAACCCAAAGCCGCGATACTTGCAGTCATCATTACTGGACGTAAACGTCGCATCGCCCCCTCACGAACCACTTCTTCAATTGCAACGCCGCGTGAAATGAGCTGGTTAAAATAACCGATCATCACCAAACCATTCAGTACGGCAATCCCCATTAATGCAATAAACCCAACAGAAGCAGGTACCGATAAATATTCACCGGTAATGGCTAAGGCTACGACTCCCCCAATTAAAGCAAAGGGAATATTCACAAAAACCAGTACTGCCTGACGAACAGACCCTAAAGTTGTAAAGAGCAGGAAGAAAATCATGGTCAACGCTGCAGGGACAACCAGCATCAGACGCGCTGCTGCACGTTGTTGATTTTCAAACTGTCCACCCCATTTCAATGAATAGCCGGCCGGTAATTTAACTTTCTGGGCAACCTGCTGTTTTGCTTCCTCGACAAAACCAACCAGATCCCGGTCACGCACATTGGCACGGACAACGGACATTCTTGAAGCATTTTCCCTGTCAATTTTGACGACGCCTTCAGTCTTGACCATTTCTGCTAAAGAGGACAACGGTACAGCCGCTGAGTTTGCAACAGGTAAATTCATGTTCGCGAGGGCAAAACTGGATTGTCCCAGACGTGGATCACCTTTCATCATCAATGGAACTGGTCGCCCCTGTTCAATAATCGAACTAATCTGCTGCCCTTCAATGAGCATTTTGAGTTGTGCCTGTATGCTCTGACTATCTAACTGATTGCGGACAGCCATATCACGACGAATACGTAATTCCTGATATTGCACCCCAGAATTTTCCAAAGTCATGACATCTTCACTGCCTTTGATCCCTTGTAGAACGGTAGAGATTTGCTTAGACAGCTGATTCAGCTGATCTAAATCGGTACCAAAAATTTTGACGGCCAAATCTCCACGTACACCCGATAACATTTCTGAAGTCCGCATTTCAATCGGCTGACTAAAGGTGAGATTGACCCCAGGAACATCGGCCAATACATGGCGAATTTTGGCTAAAATCTGCTCCTTACTTTGTCCCTGCCACTGATCTTGCGGTTTCAAAATGACAAAGCTATCGGTTTCATTTAAGCCCATAGGGTCAAGGCCCAGTTCATCCGAACCGGTTCTTGCCACAATGCGGGCCACTTCTGGAACTTGTTTTAGAATTCTTCTTTGAATGTCCAGATCAAGTGCAATCGAATTTTGCAGGCTGATCGATGGCATTTTTTCCAGCTGCAATATGGTGTCACCTTCATCCATGGTTGGCATAAAGGACTTACCAATGAGTGGAAAAATGAGTGCAGCAACCACCAAAGCACCTCCGGCCAAAGCATAAACACGTTTCGGATGGGCCAAACTTGCATTTAACACCTTGCTATATGCCTGTTCCAGCTTAGCAACAATATACGGCGTGTGATGTGCTTGAGATTTTAAAAAATAGGAACACAGCACCGGAATAATCGTTAATGAAAAAATCAGTGAGCTCGACAATGCAAAGACAATGGTCAGTGCCACTGGAGAGAAAAGCTTCCCTTCCAGACCTTGCAACGTCATTAACGGAATGAAGACCAGCATAATAATGATCATTCCTGCAGTCACCGGCACCGCCACCTCACAAACTGCGCGATAAATGACATTCAGCGGGGGTAAAAACGAACGGTGTTTGGACTCGTGTGCATCTGCCAGTTGCATTTCGATATTTTCAACCACCACAACCGCCGCATCGACCAGCAAACCAATGGCAATGGTTAAACCACCCAATGACATCAGGTTGGCACTTAATCCAAACTGACGCATCATTAAGAAAGTACTCAACGCAGATAAAGGTAAAATCGCGGCAACCACCAAAGCGGCTCTTAAATTGCCTAAAAACAACAGCAATAAAATCAGGACCAATACAATCGCCTCGACCAAGGTTTTACTCACGGTATGAATGGCACGATTCACCAGTTCACCACGGTCATAAAAAGGCTTGATCGTAACGCCCGGGGGTAAGTTTTTCTCAATGTCATGCAAATGTTCACGCACACTTTGCACAACCTGACGTGCATTGGCGCCTTTTAAGGTGAGGACAATCCCTTCAACAGCTTCACCCTGACCATTTTCGGTTACCGCTCCGTAACGGGTAAGGGCACCGGTATGAACATCGGCGACATCCTTCACTTGCACCAGCGTCCCCTGATGATTGGAAACAATAATCTCACCCAGCTCTTGTAAATTGGTGACACGACTATCGCTACGAATCAGTAATGATTCTCCATTTTCATTCAGACGCCCCGCACCGTCACTTGCATTATTTAATTCAATTGCTTGTTTTAACTGATCAAGAGATAGACCTCTCGATGCCAGAGCATCCAGGTTAGGTGTCACTTCAAAGGTACGTGCCAAACCACCCAGGACATTGACATCCGCTACCCCTTCAATTTTTCTGAGCTGTGGACGGACGACCCGATCGAGCAAGGTTCGTTTTTCCATATCACTCATAGGACCATGTAAAGTGAACATAAAAGATTCACCTAATGGCGTCGTCATAGGCGCAATCCCGCCAGAGGCATTGCCAGGCAAAGCTGACATGACTCCAGTCAAACGCTCATTGACCTGTTGTCGGGCCCAATAAGGATCTGTCCCTTCTGCAAAATCCAGGGTAATGATTGCAATAGCATATTTAGATTGTGAACGTAGTACAGTTTGATGAGGGATTCCCAACATTTCCTGTTCTATCGGTACCACAATACGGCTTTCCACCTCTTCTGGCGTCATGCCAGGAGATTTCATCACAATTTGAACCTGTGTGCTTGATACATCGGGAAAGGCATCAATCGGCAATTTGGTAAATGCCAAATAACCCGCAACACTGATTGCCATACCCAATAACAGCATTAGGATTCGTTGACTCAGTGAAAATGCAATAATACGTTTTAACATGTGCCTAACCTCAATTCACCGCAGTGCTACTGCTGGCAGGTGGTGCCTGCTCTGCACCGAAACCTGACCAAACGGCTTTTAGACGTTCGACACCCCGCACAGCAACTTGAATTCCAGGTTTTAATGCATTTCCAATCACATGACTTTGCTGCTGGTTCGCCCCCACCAGTTCCACAGGCGTTGCCACGAAACCATTTTGGTTCTTGATAAAAATGAAGTGCTTGTTATCTTTTAAAGTTAAGGCAGCACTCGGTATTACCCATGCGGTTTTTGTTGTCGGGTTATGGCTTTGAATATTCGCTTTAACAAACTGTTGTACTTTTAAACAGTTATCCTTGGCCTGCATTTGGACTAGAACATTTTGAGATTGCGTATTGCCTGAAAGTGCTGGTGCAATTTGTTGTACCTGCCCAGTAATTTCACATCCCTCAACTTTGACCAGATCGCCAATCTGGATATATTTGCTATCCGCTAAAGGGGCTTGTAACATTAATTGCAAAGGTAGATCACTATTCACCAACTGACCCAGTACTGCGCCGGTTTCTACATATTGACCTGCAGATACCTGTAAACTTTCTACACTACCTCTGGCGGGACTTTTAACATACACCACAGGATTCAGTCCCTGACTGCTACTTGCTCCCATAAACTGCAACATGCGTTGCTTGGCACTCAGATCAATATTCAGTCGTTGCACTACATTCTGGACTTCCTGTACACGTTTTTCAGCGATAATCCCTTCTGCATATAAACTGCGTTCACGTGCCAAATTCTGGCTGGCTAATTGCAGTTGTGCACGAATTTGTAAAATGTCATTTTGAATCTGGATTAAATCGGGACTGTGAATAGCTAGTACAGGACTGTAGAGACCAACTTGTGCTAAAGGTTGCACCAATACCTGTTGCACTATCCCCGCTACAGGACTGGTTAAAACCACTTTACTTTCAGGTGACCACTGCGCTTGCCCCTGCAAAGTCATTGCAAGTCTTACATCAGTTGTTGCTTGTCCTAAACTTTGTAATTGAATACCTGCTTGTTGAATCTGTTTGGGCGAGATTAAAATCTGATTACCAGAGATATCTATGGTTTCTGATTCATTGGTGACTACATTCTGTGTCTTTACTTTTTCCGCTTTATTTTTATTTAGTAATAAACTACTCGCCCACCAAACTCCTAAAATTACCAAGACCAATGTGCAAATACTGATAAATATTTTTTTATTTTGTAATACACGCACTTGTTGACTCACTGATCTACCCTCAAAAATATTTTCTCTAAGGATAAATTCAAGTTCTTAATATCTAATTAACCCGAATCCTGTTTAAGCCGATGTTTCCATAAGACGAATCATTGGCTTATTTTGATGACAAAGTTGATAAGCGCACAGAGAAGCATAAATGCCTGTCAAATAACCTGTAATACTCCGTGCTTTGCTCGTGACTAAGTTGTATGTCCCTTTTAGCAAGCTGAATAATGTTTCTATTTTATTACGTTGTTTTAAGTGGTAGTTATCCGCTTTTGATAATTTAATCGCTTGCATGTTTTTACGATGATAGGTCATCAAATCAATACCTTGATCTTTAAGCCTGCTCTTAAGCTCATGACTAATATAGCCGCGATCAGCATACAATTTGGTAGTCATTCCTTTGACTAGTTGCTCCACCATTTTGATATCTGCTGTATGTCCATTGGATAAAACCGTATTTACTATTCCACCTGATTGATTCATCAGCAAATGCAGCTTACAGCCAAAGAACCAACCCATTGAGCTTTTTCCACGTGTTGCAATAGCCGATAAAGACTTATGACGTTGTATTCGCTGATTTTTACAGACAGGTAATATGGTTGAATCAATCCATAAATAATTGCTTTGCTGATCTTTCATCAAAGCAAAATGTAGGGCATGTAAAGCCAGTTGATGTGTATTCATCAGATGAATCATGCGTTGATAATACGGTAGATGTTTAAATAGATGGCTATTGTTATATTTTAACGCTGTAAAGAATGCTTTGAAATTATTGAAATGAGAGCACTTATACCAAATTGCAATAAAGGTAATTTCAGAAATACTGAGCAGGGCGAACTCTTGAGCATCGAAAGTTCTGCTTTAAGAAATTCCAATAGATTGATTCAAATCTTAGAAAGAAATCATCAATTATGCAGAATAATTGGGTACTATCAATCATAAGGACTAGAGCTTTAAGTTTGGTGTGGTAACTCAACTGATGGCTCTAGTCCTTCTCTTTTTCAAGTCAATTTCTTATCCGCGATTCGGGTTAAGTTATTAAATTTTTCGATGTAATTTAAATTCTCATCTTTGCTGAGATGGTGGCAGTTTAACTGACCAAAAATCCCTAATGAAATCTGTTTGTTAAAAAAATATAAGTTGTAGATTTTCACCCGAATTTACCCCCTGATCATCTTTTTAAACAACTACTGCTCACTTTCTATAAAAATGTTCAAATCAGAATACTATTATCATACTGACTACTTGGGCGAAGCTGGAGTCACAGAAACCTGTCTATACAGCCTTTGCAATCTCACTCAGGCCTAAGTTGTGCTCTATTACTGTAAGCGTCCGCTGAACCCCATCGCTATTTTTTAATTTGGGTCAGGGTTCCACCGGTGTGGCAGTAATTCTTCTATTTGGGTCACTTTCAGTGTTGGCAGCCTTTTTAGTACATCACTCAAAGAGGCTGAGGGATAGTAACCATCCACTAAACACACCTTTCTAATCAATCTTATCATTGTTATTTTATCCCCCATTTATTTTAAACGGGGACTCTTCATTTATAGCCATGGATATTTATTCGGTAGCAATGCCTGTTACTAAAAAGCGCAGACAAACAATATTGAATTCAAACTAAGTATTATCAAATGCCTTTTACTCTAAGATAGCTTTCAGCAGTGCATCTCGCGCATCTTGATAAAATTGAATATCTACTTTAGTTGCCATTTCATCAGATAGCTCATATAACTGTCGTCGAGCTGTAACGGGCATTAATAATGCGATTGCACCTTTCTCTACAGCCAATTCAGCAATATTAACAGCATTATTAATTGATTCAATAGACCCCCCAAGGTTAATTTCACCGACAACAATAAGTCCACCTTTTACCGGTTTTTTGAGTAATGTACTGCACATAGCAACTAATGCAGCTACGCCAAGTTTTGAGCCTTTCTTAGCTGTATCAAAAGCACGTAGTTGAACACTGAACTCATGAGCACGTGGATCACGATCACCAACAAGTTGATTGGCTCTAGCATATAAATTTTGCTCAGCATAACGCAGAGATTCTCTAAATGCTGAAGGTGCAGGGTTATTCAAAATTTTCACACCAGATCCAGGTCCATCATTCACTTCAATACGATAAAGACCAGCATTGTCATCAAAGTCAGCCCCACCTTCACTAATGGTCCAAATCTGTCCAGGCTCTAACGGATCATCACCAATTTCATTATCAGAACGTAATTCCGGAGTGGCTACAAATTTTTCAACACCATCATCACCAACGAAATAACTGAAATGAGTATTACGAAACTCGGCTGCACCCACACGCTTCTGTTGCTCTTTTACACGTCGACGTACTTCCAATGCTAATCGAACCGCCCACTCCAAATCCTCATTACTAATTGAAGACTCCGGATGTGGATACAATAGTTTTAATAATCCAGAAACCGTTTTGTTTACTGCATTAGTATCGCGACCACTAAGCGCACCACCTAAATGAATTCGGTTCTGCATCGCCGAGACTCTACTTTGGTTACGCAGTTGGCTCATGCACTCGGAGAAAAAATCGCTAACTAGACCAAAGTGGTCAGTTGTCAGAGATTTATTCATTTTAGGAACATCCCAGCCTGGAAGGTAGCAATGGATACGATCCATCCAAGCAGTATCATCACGCATTTCTGCAGGTAAGGGGCCAAAAAGGTGCCCAACACGCTGCTGATGTTCGACATCTACATCAAAGTTACCAACAAACACCATAGAACCATCAGCACGAATACTTTCTTTACCTCGGCTGAACTCTCCACTTTCCATGTAGCCTTTCATAATGTTAATGCCTTCTTTCGAGTCGAAAGAAACGCCACTTACTTCATCAAAACATACCACATCGTACTGGCATACTAGGCCACGCTGGCCGTTAGCATTATTGACGAACATTTTTGCAATAGTCGCTTTACCACCTGAAATCAGATGGGCGTATGGAGACACTTGTTGAAACAAATGACTTTTACCTGTACCGCGAGGACCTAATTCAACTAAATTATAATTGCGCTCTACAAAGGGTACCATACGCAATAAAATAGCATCTTTAGATCTTGTTGTTAGTGCAGAAGGCTCAAGTCCGATTGAACGTATTAAAAAATCTTTCCAATCGTCACTACTAAAAGATTTGCGTGCTTTTGCCATTACTTCAAGCACATTCCGCTTAGATAATTGAATTGGTCGAATTTCTTTGATACCGAAGGCATTACCGTTTTCTTCAGCAATAACCGCATCGTATTCAAGAGTTACTTCAGCATAAAAGCCTCCCGTCAAAAGGCGCTCATTATCATCAACCAGTTTATCTGCAATGCGCACCCGGTTAAGATTAATACCGGGTAAATTGGCAAGATAACCCCGTTCTTTTTCTACAAACCTAGCACTAACAATGTCAATTAACTTAATGGAACCATCTTTATACGCTCGTGCTTTGAACAACTCCTCTTCACCAGCGCGAACCGTGCGAGATGAAAGTTGTCGTTGCACAATTTCAAGACCTTCTTCTATCTCATCTGGGTCGGTGCTGGCACAGTAGCGACCTAGCATAAATTCAACCACATAGGTGGGTACTGGGAATTGACGAGCAAAGGTTCTAACTAAATCTTTACGAACAATGTAACCTTCAAAAGTGGAGGCCGCTTTGTGATCCAATGCATCCAATTCCATTTATTCATTTCCTATAATTGTCGGTTGCTTAGCCAGCACATTTCCTTGTCCATCGAGTAATACTAATACTGCAGTTGTGTTTTCATAGTGATCATCCACCATCAGATTACACATTCCATCTTTAAGTGGTTTGCGTTTAGTAATTTCCGTACTCTCGTCGCCCGCATGTGTTCTCAAAACGGCTACTATGGACTTAGAATCTGTTTGTGCTTTGATCTTGCATGTAAGGCCAAGCCAACGCAAATCAGATAATGTTGCAGAGGCTGTAACATTAGTGACTAAGCTTGGATTTTTACGAACTGCAATTACTGGTGTTAAGCACTCCTGTAAGCTTAAACCACCATGATCATAATATCTTCCAGCGATAAAACTACTAGCGCCTGGAGCCATTGCGATACTAACAGCATTGTTCCAAAACCAACCTACTTGTTGGTAACCACTATCCATTGAATCTTTGATAACTGCACAGCGTCCCCATCGAGTTTCTGTTAAATGCTTAGGCAATTCAACTTTAGCCATCGGTGTAGGAGTTAGCAACCAGCCGTGGTCGGTGACAATACGAATTTTCTGCCAACCTACATCCAGAAGTTCGCCAACCGTTTCTACTATTTCGGCCAGCAAAATATCAATCCGTGTAGCAAGTTTCAGTTGTTTTTCATGACCTTCGCCGTCGATATCGCCATTTTGAATCCAGGCATTAGAACTCGGATCACCTGAATCACCTCTATTAAGATATTGCCAGCCTTTTTCTTTTAAAAATTTCTCCAAATAGTACATAGAGAAATCTGTGTCGGCATCTAGCAAGCTAGGTTTAAATTCACGATCAGTAATTCTTCCTGTCAAACGATTATGAATAGGGGTTATAGCCGCTTTAGCTGTTGCAGTCACCGAGGGTAGAGCGGCCCAGTTTGATGATAACTCTACTTCACCTACACTATTTAGCTTTGAAACCAATCGCTGGGCGATATCGAATCGCAGGCCATCTACAAAAAATATCACCTCACCATGAGATGCATAATTGGCTGTGGCTTCATTAAGCTGATCATTGCCTGGATATCCTTTAACCTTAACTAATTGTTGAAAGTTAAGTGTTAGATCATCCAACCAAGGTATATAAATTATCGCTAAAATTTGCTGTACTAAAGTTTGTAGGCCGGATGGCAACTGGAAAGCTAAAGACTTGAGCATCTGATCATCGGCCTGCCAGTGATGCTCACGATACTGTAAAGCCATTTCATTAGCATCCGCACCTGAAAATACATGAGATGTTTTTTCAGCTACTTGACTTAAATGCCCTAATACTCCTGCCAATGGCGCTAGACCAAGTTCATACCATATCCAAGTACGCCGCTTGGCATGCTGTTGTTCCAGAGCAATAAGAGTTTGACGTGCCTGAGTACTTCCTTGTTCAACAATTTTTTGCAGTGCTCGTGCCAAATCTTGCTCTTCACTAGCGTTAATAGAAGGATAGCTTTCACCATTAGCAGCTAAATCATGCTGAACCTTAAGTAAAAGTTGAGGTAAACGAGGGTAATGCTTGCAAGACTCTATATAACGTTGCCATACACTTTCCCAAATACCTTGACGTTGGCACAACATTTCAGCTGCCGTAAGCTCACCTTCCTGCTCGGGATTAAAGTGATATTCTGTCTCGCAGATACCTACTAATGCCTGCCAACGCCCCTCATTCCAGCGTTCTCGACAAGCTTTGCTATCATTCATCCAACTGAGTAAATCACGTACCGAATCACTGGACACAAGTTTGTTAAAGTCTGGTGCTTCCAATCGGCGGTTAGCCAAGTCCTTACACCCACTTTCTAGAATCTCAGGCAGTACACGCAACATGGCTTGCTGAGTTTTTTCATCCTGTGCCACATCTAGTCCCACTCCACCATTACTAGATATCAGAAAAGCGTTTACCGTCCAATCTCGACTAGAATTACTGTAAATCCACCAACAACCTCTGTACTGTAATTCAGCTAAGGGTTTAAGTGCATCAGAGCAGGAACTAATAGCTCGTAATTCACTTCGATCTATGCCCGGTAAATATACAATCGGAATTCGATCTGTAGGCAATTCAATTTCAGGTAATACTTTTTCGACTACACACTTAATCCAAATAGCCGGCCCAGTTTTCTTCTCAGGTGCATAACTACCAAGAACAATCAATTCTGGTAGAGTGGCCTGTAGTAAATGCAGGGCTGGCTCCCATTGGCGTAGCTTGTCAGTCCAAAGGATTACACTGGGTGCGACTTGCACATTAGAGTTATAGGTCGCGCTAGCGCGTACTTCACTGGCAAGCAAATCAATAAGTTTCATAGCATTCCTTAAAGAAGATAAACAAACGCTGCAATAGAACTACTAGGCATCTGCATTTAAAACCATCAGCGGATACTTTTTCATCACCTCTGCAACCAGCTTACCGGTTCTGGCCTCAATTTTGTCTACAGACCAACTGTCTTCAGTTATAAGCGACTCATTCAGATAAAGACCATTGTTGTAACCAACCTTACGATCTTGACTATCTACTCTGTTCTTTTTCTCTTCGAAGCTTTTGTTACCCAATGCACTGTTGTAACCAGAAATAGTTAGATTACCCAGGCAGTGGACATAAGACTGGCGGTACTCTTCAGCAAGTACTCCATCGCCATCTGCAATCATTTTCACCCAACTAGCTGGAATATTATCGCCTTGGGGAAAGATATGCTCGATAGTCCAAATGTATTGCTTAGCTTTTAACGCCCATAGATCTACCTGACTCTCACGGGTCATTCTACTTTCTTCTAAAGCACAGAGCACAAAACGACAAACCGCTTTGTTATCTTCGTAAACTGAACCCTTGAGACTTTTCTCGAACTGCTCATCACTAGCGCTTTCAGCTTTAAGTTTACTTTGGATATGCCTAACCACCTCAACACCATGTAAGGTCAAAATGCTTTCAGCCACATCCATAAAAATACGTGTCAGATCGCGTGTTGGGGGTAAGTCAGTCGTGTTACGACGAACAAAAAAAGCAATAAGAAAATCTACGATTTGTTCCAGATGAACATCTTCTAGCTTCAGCGCGGCCTTACGTTCGAATAACACCATCAGCAGTAAGTACGCTGCAGCACCCTGGATACGGTCCAATGAAAGTAACAACGCAGAAAGTTTAGGCTGACCAGAAACCGGACGGTAGCCAACAATCTGTGCATAGTGCTCAGACATTCGAATCATTGCTTGTAAAAAGGCTTCTGCATCATTACTGATTAATTTTTCATAAACATGTATCAGATTAGATTTGGTTGCAACCGGTACGGAAACAATATCTTTTAAGCTTGATTTAAAGGCATTGTAATACTGACGGAAAAATCGCTCCTGCACAGCATAATCATCGCTAAGTGCCTCAATAACTTTTTTCCAGCGATTGTACTGTTTATCAATACTGCCCTTATCCTGGGATTCCAGCACAGCCAGCAATTTATTCTTGATTAGATCAATCGCAGTGAGGGGTACGCCACGATTGTTCAGTGATTCAAACAAGGTATACGCATCAGAATGCCCTGCCACTTCAATTTTAACCAAGGTCGCTGTATTTACCTTTTCCAGTAATCCCTGCAATTTGGTAAGTGGATCGGTGCTATGCTCCAGAAACAACTCGATGCGGCTAAGAAAATGTCGGAACGCTTTGAACACTCGACGATTACCAGCATTTGCAACAGCTTCTACATCCTCAAGAATGCCAATTTGGCCAAGCACCGTAAAGTAATCCTGCTGATTACTATTCTGCACTTGAGGAATCAAGCGTGGTTGATTTGGCGCTTTCTTCAAAACCAATTTATGCTTGAGATTGTAAAGCTCGATCTGCTGCTCAATACTAAGGTTAGGCAGCTTATTAAAGCTGTCATAGATTGCAGCTAAAAGAAGCGACAACGTTGTCATACGCTGCTGACCATCCACAAGCTCAAGCTCTTGCACAGCTAGCGTGTCTTGCGATTGATTGATGCAGATAATTGAGCCAAGAAAGTAATGCAGCTCGTTATCCAATAAATCATCGAAAAGCGCATCCCATTGCGCCCGGCTCCAAGTGTATTCGCGTTGGTAGCGTGGAATGGCATATACCACACCACTTTCAATATCAAGCAAGGTCGAAACTGGGTAGTTATAGACAGATTTAATCATAGTCTTGCAATAACCTCTGCTGTGGTGCGGTAGTGTCCAAGATAGTCTTCAAACGAAAATTCTCGATTTTCTATTTGTTCTGAAAAGTCATTAATCCAATCTCCAGCCTTATGCTGAAAACCATCGATCATATTTTCTGGGGCGATCACACCAGTAGGACGACTGGCGTAGTCAGTCAATACATTCAGTGCCGCATAACCTTGCTCACCCAATGCACTAAAGTAATCACGAGTTAAGTCAGCAATTGACTGTCTAAACTGAACTAGTTCCTCAACTCTGCGTGGTTTGATCGAAGTATCTATTGGAATTTTCACATCAAATACTTTACAGGCTAGAGGTAACATCCAGCGTACTGGTACGTGAAAGCGCTGAAGGTTGTGTAATTGCCCAATAAATAACTGCTCAAGCGCCTTAATTTCACTAAGATTTTCATGCCAGCGACGCATTTCTTCATGAAACTGTTTGGTATGAGCAAAACTAATTTCCACACTTTTACCGCCAAATATCACCCCATTCAGACAAATCCATCGACAAAAGCCGATTTCAAAACGTAGCCGACGAGTACGATTATAGCTATTGGTAATACGTACAAAAGGCACCCAACGATCATTATTCCAAGGTGCAAAATCACTACCCTTGTGAATCAAATCAATATGGCAAAAAGACCGAGATTTAGGCATGATGACATTTAAACAAGCCATATCTTCCAAAGCGGTAAAGTTAAATACAGACTTTAATGCTTCTGCTGCAAGATCATAGGCTTGTTGGTTAGTGACCAAATGGTAATCTTCAGTTACCACAGCAAATGCATAGTCACTTTTACTATCTACTACTGCGAAATGACGTGGTAATGCCTGATAACCTACCGCATCAAAAAGATCATTACTCTGCTGAGCTGACTGGATGAAAACCGGTTTTAACTCGACAGGGAAAAATGCCTCTGTAGGATCAAACTCTTTCCAATGACGTTCCATGTATTCAATCCCGAGCTTTGCGCTTTTCAGCTAATGTCAGATGATGGTCATTAATCCGATCACCTTGCTTGCCTCCGTACGCAAGACCCAGATCGTACCAAGGTGCAGTTTCTACATCAGCGCCACGATCTTTAGTCCATTTGATATTTGGCTTCCAGCGCAGAATACCAGCGTCTTTTTTGCTGACATCGCGAGCGTTGAGGAATGGGCGAATGTTGAGGCGCACGCCGTCGTTCAAATCAGGCGTCCAGCCAATAGGCTGTTCAGATAACGGTTTCCAACGTACGAAAATATCATAAGGTGCTTCACCTTCAAGGATCGCTTCCAATTCCCTGTTCAGTGCTTCGGCAGCTGCAAGACGTTCTTGCGCACCATCTTCACCATTGGCCATGCCGCTTTGCTGAGTACGAACCCAGTCACCTAGGTAAGTATAGACCAGGCGTTCGAGGCCGGCTTTATCGAGCTTGTGATAGTTGACTAGAGCACTAAAGCCATCTTTTAATCCGTCCCAGATATGCCAAATAAAAGGCCGATGCTGAAACATTTTACAGTGTTGCTCAAAAAACTTGTCGCGAAGCCAGAGATTAAGGGAATGGCTGCCAACAGTTTCTAATAAACGGTTTTTTAGTGGTGTAGTCCAAGCCTCACCATAAGCAGCTTGTAGCAGTGCCTCCAAACGTGTATCTGCTGCCTTTTCACCACGTACAGCAGGCAGACAAACTATACCATCGTCATCCGTATAAGCATCTAGCTCCTTACATCGATCCACCCACTCACGCTGCTCAGCAGCCAATTCCATTTCTGAATCTAATTCTGCTGGCCAGCGATAGCCAAGCAGACGCGCAACAGCGACTTGCAGCACGCTGTCATCAACACGTAGTTCGCCGTGAGCAGTCCATTGGGTTTTTTCATCCCAAATTACCGAACCGCATGGGTAACCGTGGAAGATCCATTGAGTCGGGTCATTGGTATAAGGTTGAGGCAAGCCGTTGGGGTATTGCTCTTCAGCAATTCTAGTCCAATTAAAAAAATCAAAAGGAACTTTAATTATAGTGGCATTAGCAACTGCAACTTTCTGATCAATTTTTCTGACTTCATTTTGAAAGTCACCTGATCTAACAAAAGAACAAAGTGCGGGGAGAGTTTTGGAGTTTATAGTGATTATTGGACATATATTACTGTCAAAAGCCTCTCCTATATACAGGGCACTTGGCAATGAGCTCATTTGTGAAATTGCTAGACCTTTAGTTCCCCATGCAGCAAGACCTTGTCTGCGCGCTAACGCGTATCCATTGTCAACCCAATCAATAATGTACTCAAGTCCCCCATAAAATGTATGTTCACTCACTGTACTTTGCAAAAAAAGCCAGCGAGAGGGAATATCAGCAACTTCCCAATAAGTTCTGCGAAATCTTCCATCATCTCCTGATTTCAGCCCTTGAAAAGACGCTGCTGTGGTAGATAATAAAGCAGCTTCACCTAAATTATCCAAGATAACAGCGGCTCCAGGATTGTTCAGTTGCTCACTTTGCCCTACACTTATTACATAATTATTTAACAACCCCGCAGCTTTTTCGATAATAGTGCGAGATTTAGACACATCTAAGCCATGAATAAGAGCATCTTGCTCATCATTGTGTAGCAAATTCGTCGATTCCCGAACTGTGTTACCACGGCTTAAAGTTAGCAATTGTACATTGAAATCCCACATAGGCGTCTGAAATGCATTCGCGCCTAACCGAGCAATTAAATGCCAACTATCATTGTGCAACAACTTTTCGCGAAACTTGCGGTAGCTGCTCTGGAACAACCAGTTCTGAGGTAAGACAACGCTTGTAGTGCCACCCTGAACGCAATATTCCAGGCAGCGATCGAGAAACACCGTGGCCAAATCATTTTTGCCTTCGGGGTAGTTGGCTTCGCAGTAGTCCTTTAGGGTGTCGTTTTGTTTACCACGTGCTAGATAAGGTACGTTCGTAATTACCCATGTGTATTGTCTTGTCAGCAGCTCAAAAGACTTAGCCAGACCTTGAGCGACAATACCTGCTTCAATGCTCTGACTTAATTCATCTCCAGTGCTTGTTTTTTGTAGTTGTTCATCTATTTTAAAAGCACTCGATAGAGCCTGTTGTAAATCTTCCCATGACACTATTTTTGCTGCATGTGAGCGACGTGGGTTGATTAAACTGCCTAAAACAGGTGCATCTTTAAAGGTCTGAAACAACCAGTCTAGGGCGATCGTCAAGTTTTGTTTACCGGCTGCTGCAGTAATAGCTTTCCATTCATCTTTTGCAGTATGGATTGATATTCCAGAGCATGCCAAGTGCAGTTCTGGTAATGCACGATAGCCACCAGCATTTGGATAACGCCAGGCCTCTAAGGCCAAGGCAAATGCTGCTAACTCCACACAGCGTTGATCCAGCTCTAAACCATGTAGGTTTTCACTGAGCACCCTATCAATTGCTTGCTGTGCTGTCAGATTTTCGACTTGCATACGCATAGGAACCAGCATCAAAAAAGCTGCAACTAAAAAGTGCCCCGAACCACAACAAGGATCCAGCGCTTTGAGTTCACTTAGTTGTTTAGGCCAAGCATCAAAAGTACCTGAAGCCGGTTGCCATTGCTGGTTTTTTTCGTCTTTGACAAAGCGCAGATAGCTCAGTGGTACACCAGGAATGGATGCTTTTTCACGTAGCTCTTGCTCACTACTGGCTTGTTGCCAATCACTTTCACTTAAACACTGCTCAGCCCACCAAGCACCCAAGGCGTTATCGAGCAGAAAACTAACCATGTAGGGTTCAGTAAATAACTGAGTAACTGGTGACAATTCGTCTGCACCAATCTTAACTTCTGACTTATTGACCTCTTCTTTGCGTTTGCTTTGCCAGAACTGATACACCCAGCCAAGACTGTCCTGGGCTTGAAAGATTTCTAAAGCAAGACCGTTTACTAACTGCTCAAGACTACGCTGATGCTCAGGTGCGAATTCCAATTCAAATACTGGGGAGCCAATACGAAAAATTTGCGGTAGCATTTTTGAAGCCAACACACCCGCTAACTCCCACCCACTTTCGCAGCCGCGTTCCAATTCATCACGAGCAAGATCAGCTTCTTGTACCAATTCATTACAATCAGCCAATGTAAGCGAGGTATGCTCATCATACATGAGCAAATTATTTTGTTCCAAAAACCGTGCAAATAACATGCGATGCCAGTGCTCATAAGCAACTTCGGTAACTAACTTATGAATGGATTGCTTACCATTTGTATTTTTGTTATCACCAAGCTGACGTCCATGAGCACGAAGGCGTTTACGTAATTTACGCTGTTCATCACTGAGGTAATCAGCTGATTTTGCATCACCAATACTGAGTTGTGTAAGAGCTTGAGTAGCAGCTTTTTCCGCAATATCGCGAGCTTTAATCACATTCGCTTCTAACGTACGACGAAGGGCTTTATCGAGAGGTTGTCTAATCATCAGAAAGTCACCGGTCCATCGTTAAGTTTTTCAAGCACCTGCTTTTTGACCTCAATCAGCCAAGTATCGATATCAGCTTCTGTTTCAAAGGTTCTTCTCGGTAAGCTGATGCGTTGTAGTTTAGGCTGAAGAAGTTGTACTGCTTCCATACGAGCACTATCGAATTTGCTCGCCAGTGATTCGATGCGATCAGTCCATTGTTCTAAACTTACGTTATCGATGCTGTCGATAATAGCATCAGCATCATTGAGTAAAGGCTGTTCCAACTTAAGCAGTTTACGTTTGTCGAGAATTTCATTTTGCTTCTCCTCGCTTAATTGTTGCCAATGACTATCCGCTTTTAATTGAGCCATACACTCATCGTAGCGTGTAAGGTAACTCTTCACACGAAACTGTATGGCATCCCGCAGTTTATCAACCAACTGTTGTGTTAAACCAGTTAACGGGTTTGGCTCATCTAGCAGCGAGCGCTGACTGATAATGGCATCTACTTCAGTTTGAATAGCAGCTTGGAAAGATAAGTTACGACTAAAGTCCAGGAGATCTTTCAGCCTTAACCATTCGCGTTGGCGTACTTCAATTCTTTGGGCTATGTCGGTCCAATCTTTAATTGCTGCCTTAATAGCATCTTGCTCATCTAGCGCATGCTTGAGTTGTGCATTTCCAGCATAACGCGCGAGTTCATCAAATATTCGGCTATCAGGAATTTCCGGCATTGGGGCATCACCACCAGCTTTCTTTGCTAAATCACGTCCCTTTTGGGCTAGCAAAGGTAACTTGGCACTTTCTTCGTTTGGTTGACATTCAATACCACTGCTCGCAAGTACACTTCGTATTTTGATCAGATCTACTGGACGAATGATAATACTTTCTGGCTTAAAAGTAGTTTGAGTGATTTGTTTACGCTCTAACGTAGTCGCAGTGACTGAGTTATTACGGCCGTCATTAGCAATAAGGAGGTTTGTAGCTAACAATGCGGCGATACCACCATCAATAGCGTCCTGTGGCCAGCCATAAGGAGCTGCTAAAAAGTGGTCACGAATTTCACTACCTTTTTTTCCTACACCGATGTAACGTAGGATCGCAGCGCATACAGGGTGTTTTTCGACTTCCCCAGTATGGCTTACTGCTTCCAATGCATTTTGACCGCCATCTTTGCTAGCACGATCATAAACTTTACCCCAGCCAGTATTATCAGCAGCATCAAATTCACGATAAAGGCGAATCAAAGATGATTCTGCAGCAGCTTTCACCCGATCAGTAATGGTATTACCGTCTACTTCATTTCCACCTGCCTGTAGTACTTGCACACCATCAAATATTTCTCGCAATAACGTCTGAACTTGTTTTTGTGCCTCGCGGTGGCGAGTGTCCATTGCAATACGTGCATCTTTTCCCGCATCAGTATTTGGAATACCACGTTGTTCTAAAGTGGCGTCAGCAGCTTTTTCAGCAATAATTGCATTGGTTAGTTCAGATCGATTACGTGCTGGCACGAATACAAAAATAGTTGGTTCACTAGGTTCACGACTACGAGCATCAGCCAGAAAGCTCCTTTCATCAATACTCCAGCCATCTTGTACCCAAACATAAATTTTCTCATTAGCATCTTTGGGAAGCTCAGAGTCAAAAGTAGAGATGACCTGGCGTGACTCCTTACACTTGCCTTGAGTTATGCGTACCTTGGCGATTTGACTGCGCATTTCTTTATGCAGTAGATCTACACGGATATTGTCAACGCGCTGCATATTACCACGCAAGTCGGCCTCTTCCTGACGCAACGTGGCGTACCACTGAGCACTCTCTTGGGTCTGTAAACGAAACTCAGTACCAATAGTGGTCTGCATCGGCATAACCAACCCTTCGTCGGCTAATACCTGTAGCAATTTTGGCACACGAGTACGGATGGAGTCCTTACCATCGTTAAGGTTGTCAATCAATAAGTCCGCTAGCATATCGGCAGTAGCACGTACTCCACAGTCAGCGTTTAGATCAGTTGGTAATTTACCAATCAGCAATACTAGACTGAGGATACGAGATTTTAGTTGGTCGTCTGCATCACCAGCAGAAAGACGGCTAATCGTTTCAGCAATTTCTTTAGAAATAACGCCAGTTTGCTGTAAATTGATCGCGATTTGGTTATAGATGAAATCTGCTGGCACAACATTACCAAGTGGCTGATTGGCTGTGGCTTGAGCTGCTTCATGAATAACCTTAAGTTGGTTACGAAGTTGCGATACAGTACCGGTGGTATCAACGATACGTAGTACTTTCTCCCAGAAGCGGCGGCGAACTGGTAGCAAAGGATAGTCAGCTACCATCACCTGTTCGTCATCCTGATGATATTCAATTTTGGTGCCGCGCAACTGACGCGAAATCTCCCCAAGATGGGATTGTAGTACTTGATCTACTATAGGTTTAGCAGATACTTTCTTCTGTAGAATGACTTTTCGGATTACTGAATCTACATCAGTATCAGATAATTGAATTGGGATTTGGAAGCGACCCAGCAAACGTTGTAAGTTAGGCATGCCAGATAAAGCACTTTGACCCGTTGCAACAAAAAGAAGTTTATTTTGGAAGATTGAATGCTTACAACAAGTTTCCACCACCTCTTGTACTTGGTGTGCTTTGTCTGTATCTGAACCCACATATTGTTGCACTTCGTCAAGCACTACTAAGGTAAGCGGGAACTGGCCTTTCGATGCTAAAGCATCGTTAATAGCATCAACCATTTGTTGGTTTGTTACATCCTGCACGTTAGGATACTGCTCACGCAGTAGTTTACGTACCTCCTTAATATCGCTACCCAGGGTACTGTCTATTTCAAGTAATGCCCTGGCAATACTGTGTGAAACATAGAGATCTTCCAGTTCGTCATTCCAATTACCATCATCGGCTTCAACTTTTGCTTTGACTTGTTCGAAGATACCCTGCTTTTTTAACCAGAGTACAAAGCGAGCCTGATGATATTGCTCAGGTAAAGCCGCAGACTTAAAAATAATGTTAAGTAATGCTAAACGTACGTTGTTATTAGCACCCGAACCCAAAGTACCTGAAGCTGCATGCAGACCACCATGGCGGTTAGCTGCATTACTCAACTCTTTAAGAAGATCTTTGATTTCTTGCGGTAAGTCGGCAATATCTCGGGCAAAGGTACCTTCACTGAAAGGTTGATTGATCCACAATGCACGTAACATTTTGGCTAAATGCGATTTACCAGAACCAAAGAAGCCAGAAATCCACACGCCAGGCTGTTCATGTTGGCTACTTAAATTGCGCAGATAGGTAGAAAGTATTTTTTCGAAACCAGCTTGATACTGTCCATCGCATACGAAGGTTTTTAACTCGTAATGTAAGGTCTTTAGTGCCTGATCGGACTGGTCATCTTTTACTTCTGCAACACCGTTATTTTCAAGGTGGTTATCTTGAGGATCAAGTTGGTAAATTTCGCGATTTAACATTCTTCATGGATTCCTTTGCGCATTTTGAGTCAAGCGGGGCTGTATTATTTTTTAGACGCTTTTAAGTATCAGCGGTTATTGCAGTAGCCTGATATCCCCAACCGTCTCTAGCATCGAGAAGCCGATAGCTATTGTTAATATACTCACCAGGAAATAGCACCAGTAGACGTCCTGGAATATATTCAGCTAACTGTTTAACAAAATCTGAAACTGAGGCGAAACCAAATAGTGTTCCACAGCCAATCAGTACAACAACAGTCTTTTCATCAGCTTGGTTGGTAATGAGCTCAGCCAAACCTTCGACTGACTGTCGGACAAATGTTTTATATTTAGGTACAAGAGCTTCTGGATCTTCAAAATAGTCCTCGCGATATTTTTGTTTCGCCATCCATTCAGGAAATAGGCGAGTAATATCTAATTCTAGCCACGGATGATTAGCACTCTCTGTTGCCAAACGGAACTCTTCAACACGGGCACGCAGTTTGAGCTCATCTTCTTTATGGTAAACGGCAAATAACACTCGTTGCTCGTTGGCCAAGCCCTTCATCCAAGGAAGGCTGATGTAATTAGTATAATTTTTGATAAGTCGGTTTAGTCGGTTACTCATACAACCATAACTCCTCTTCTTTATTTAAATAGTCAGGAAAATTTATCTCCACCACCTCACTAGAGTGCTTGAAGTTTATCAGTCCGCTATAGCTAGCTTGACGGGCTAGCTCTAACAGTCGTTCCTGACGGCAGTCGAGTAGGTTTAACCATTCGTTTGTAAATAGTCTATTGCCGGTTGCACCCTGCAAGTAACCTAGAAATAAGGCAAATACAACATTTACCGGACGCACGTTGGGCTCTTTACGGTACTTTTTAGTACGACCTTCTAAAAAACCTGCATTAGTCCAAGTGCCATTGACATTTTGTGCGAGTGATTTAAGCATCGCTTTACTGTATCGACCTGGACACTGTTCATCTACTGCTTGTTCCATATCTTCGCGCGGGAGCCATTGACCAGGTGCAAGCGATAAGATTTTTTCTTGGGACAAACGTAGCAGTGGATCTCGAGTCAATGCCATTTGACAAGCTAACAGTGGTCTTGCTGACTCATCACTTTCCCACAATTGGCGAAATATACGAAAAAGAGGTGTACTAGTATCCATACCATACAGATCGATAAGATGGCGCCAGGTTAGCTTCCGTGCCTTCTCAGTCGGCTTATGTAGCACATTGAAGAGCTCTATATCTTCCTGATACTCGGCAAGAGTTGCATCAACACTGCGACCATTAAATAGTTCAGTAATTTCTGCCAGCATCATAGTGCGGGCGGAATGAGCACCGTTACGGCCAAACTTAAAGCCAAATTTTTGTTGAGTTTCTTGTGTAATCATGACTTAAGGCTCAAATTAAGTTTGGAAGGCAAGTAGGTTAAAAAAACCAAGCTAACCAATACGAACACCCCAACTAGATGTTTTACCGAATCGCACTGGATAAAGTACAATAATACCCTAAAGTAGTGTTTGTAATTTCAACGACTTTACTTGGATCATTTTTATGAAATTCCAAATAAGTAGAGAATAAATAAAGTATTTTACCTAAAATTAAAAAAATATGCATCTAAGGATAACATGAAAAAGACATGATATTATGGTTATCAAATCACTTCACCAACCATACAATCAGAACTCATACTTAAAACCACAACTCTAGATCTTTAATAATATGATCTTATATTGAGCAGCTAGAAAAGTGGTGGTTCACCGGATGCTTACCTTAGAAGGTGAGTAATGAAATATGATCTATACATATTTCACTCCTTTTCAAACTCTACAACAGATGGAAAGAAATGGCTCAGGTATTTCTTAAATTAAATCCTTAAAAACAGAGCTACTCAATTACAAAACTGCATTACCTTGAGCAAATGGTCGCCACTTATGCTGCATACCCAGATGTAACGTCGCGCAGTTATACGTATCTTGCAGAAAACCTCGCCTTGTGGGTTCAGTAAATCCGGTCTGCGCAATCAGTGTTTCACGTAACGGATGATGACTGGTAATCAAATACTCATTCCACTTATGCAGTCTTTCCAACAAATTCACTGAAGGTAAACGATCAAATTTTCCTTGCTGCCCTCGATTACATTCAGGACAGGCCAAAACCAAATTAGCCACACCATTAATTGGCTTTTGAATATCACACTCACGAAGCCTATGTGGAAAGAAATGATCCACATCGGCTGAATGCTCTTGAAGTTGTTCTATCGTGATCGGAGCAAAGCAATAAAAACAACGGCTTTTCTGGTAACCATTTAAAGCTGACTTTGCAGATGTCACGTTCACTCTTCTGATTTTATTATCGGCAACTAAAATTCCGCGATCATCATGCTGTATCTGGACCAAATGCTTTGGCAAATTCATATCCCACGCTGTTTCGACTAAACGCCACCTTGCCTCAGTTTCATTAATTAAATCTTGCGAATTTTGTGCTTCGAATAGCTGGAATACTTCATCCGTGAGGATAATGCCTTTATGTGTTTTACGGGCGTCCATAAAAAAGCGTTTAGGTAATTCTTGTTGATGCACGTTATGAAAAGCATCGATGACATTCACAAAACCAAACTGTACAGTCTTTTCAATTAAAGTCTGTTGGTCTATTTCACCGGAGTTAAATGTACGACAAAAATCTAAAAATTTACTTGAACTCGATGTTGCCTGCTTATCAACTAATTTTAAATGCTCACAGATATGTCGGCTGAAAGGTTCAGCTAATTGATCTAGTGTAACAATCGTATTGCCCTCAGCTTTTAAGTCATAGAGTGATTTCGCCAATGCAAACTTATAGGATGCAACATTACGACCAAATAAAATAATGGCACGCCAATAGTTCTCTAGAGATGGTTCAATTTCGTAAAAACCAGACATATTAACCTTTTCTGTAAAAATTATTGATCATGCTTTTTTAATATAATATTCAGCCATTTCTCTGTCCGATCCGGCCTTTTATCAATTGTGATCCACCGTTGGACTAAGCTGATATTCTTAAATTGATTCAGCAATTCTTCGGCCTGGTGTTCATTCAAATCGGTAAAATGCCGACCATCCTTCTCTCGATCCAAATCTCCATGTTTAAAAGACATATAGATCACACCATGTGGCTTCAATGCACGAAGCATATTTTGCAGAACTTCAACTAAACGACTACGCTCACAATGCAATAATGATGCACACGCCCAAATTCCATCATAAGCTTGATCAGCATCAATCTCATAAAAGCTCTGTAACCTCACAGGAATACCTGTAAGCTGAGTTGCTTTTTTGACGAGTTCTTCTGAATAGTCTATTGCATCGACCTGATAGCCTTTATTTTTAAAAGCCAGAGTATCTCGTCCTGAGCCACAGCCAACGTCAAGAATCCGAGCACCTTCCTGCAGCTCAACTAGAAATGGCTGATATAGGCTTTCCATATCAACTTCAAACGTTGAAGCTGTAAATTCTTCTGCATGCTTATTGTAGTAGTCTATTGTTTTCATTACGGACACTTAGGCTAAAAGACATTTTCAGTCTACAAGAAAACAAAAAAATAAGGGAGCTAAGAGCATCCCTTATTCTCGACTCGCCAACTTACGTTCAATCCATTGATGGATCTCATAAGCTGACCAGCCGATACGATTTTGAGTAATTTTAACTTTCTTTGGAAAGGTTGGATCATAGTAAGGTGAGTCCTCATCCATCATCTCGTAGATGGTAGAACGTCCCACACCGACAAATTCTATGACCTGCTTAATGCTGATGAGTTGATTCATTTGAAATGTTTGACCGATAAACGCATTCATGAGGCTAGCTCCTAATCATTGATGCGAGCGGCTATTCGCTCAAATAATAGAGCTGGTCTGTAAAATTTAACGTTAGCTATCTTCTCTCCTCTCGCTTAATTCACAGCTCTTACACTCTGCTGCAGCACCTGCTGAATATCCTGTACAAATCCTTCAGGTGAAGCTTGTTGCTCCACTGCCCGGTTTTGTTCCTGTTCAGGGTAGTATTCTTCCAGCACATCTAACCCTTCCTCTATATCCGTTTCAAATCGCGCATTCGCAAAACCCTTCCTTGCCGTAAAGTCCAAAGCCTCCTGATAAAACCCTGCCTGCTTGCTCTGTTCATCAATTTGCTTGGCTTGAGTAATGGCATCATTCAGACTAATGCCCTCCCGTAAAGTCAGATCCACGTAATACACCGGCTGACGATAGCTTTGAGTAGTGCTTTTGCCTCTTAAAGTGAGTTGCAAAGGCAAGCAAGACAATAAGCCTCCTGAAGCTGCATGGTAATAACTCAGCCGTGCAGCCAAAGTCCGAATACTGTTAAAGCTCGTAGTTCTAAAGATGAAGGTGCCAAACTCATCCGAGTCATCCAGGTTCACATGTAAACGTCCATAAGGTTTACAGTTGCCGCCTTGTGCCAGAGAACATAAATCTGGCGATGGACAGGGATGTTGCTCTACACCTTGATTGGTTAATCGCTGGCATGTTTCACCGTTGCCGACACAGACTGGCCGTCCAGTCTGACGGTCAAATAGGCTGTATTCTGCACGTAGGTTTAAGTCAGGATCATTGAAGATCATTCTGACGGGGATTGAACGCAGCTTTTGATTCGGCGTATTGGCTCGAAGCTGTTCATCCAGTGGATGTTTTACCCAGCCATTCTCCTTGCTTTGGATTTGGGACGTAATGGTGAACTGATCGTCTTTTTCAGGTAGGCGTTTTCCATTCTTTTCTACTACCCGACCAATACTAATACGCCCTAGAGCTGGTGGTGTAATCGCTAAACCTTTAATCATTTTATTTTCCTCAATTTGATTTTGTACAGATCATCCAGCTTTATGCAGATCACCTGATTCAAGAAATATGTATATAGCTCGCTACAAAAGCCGCGACCGTTTGCCCTCTATTCCTAGCGAATAGAGGGCAGGCAGCGTTTTTTGCGCCTCGCTAATTGAATGGGCTGAAACAGGCTTAGTCGGTATAGATGTTGAATCGACGACTACCCTGCTTTTGAAGTGGATAAAGCTCGATGAGTTCAGGCTGATGCTGAAGTAATGCTTTGGTATTCAGACTGATGGAATCCTTAGCTTTTTTCCAGACCACCGAGCCATGAGCAAAGGTGGCTCGTTCAGCATCTTTCATCAGCATTTGGATGTGATGCTTCAGCTGGTCAAAGCGTTCCTGCTTATGCTGAATCTCTTCTTTCATTTTGATGAGTTGATCAAACATCAAATTGGCATTTTCATTTTGAGAAAGATCTTCAACGCTCAGCGGTACATGCGCTGGATAGAGTTTCAGAATGGCTTTGGCTGCGGATTCACTGGCATCGACTGATGGCGGAGTATCCGTTTCCACACATTCCCAGAAATATCGTTCTGCTTTAACAATATGCTCAATCACGGATTCAGACCGTGTCACTTTGAAGATCTTGGTTTCATGCCCACAGATCAGAACACAGACATGTGCAGCCTGTTTGCCTGTTACCGCAAGTTGGTGTTGCACCTGACAGAGTACGTATAAAGGCACACCATCTCGCCAGAGTTTGGCACCATGTTCACCAGCAGTCTTACACTCCAGGATCTGGACGTCATCGCTACCCACCACCGCATAATCCAGATTTGCCAACATAAAGGCTTTGTCTGGGTCGGGATGCTGAAGCACGGCATTCACTCGTCTCACTTTATTATTAGTGTGCAGGCTGTAGTACTCAGCCACCAATGGCTCTAACTGTTTGCCCCAATACAGCGGTGCAACGCCTGAGCTGTCATCATCAACGTTCTGCTGAGTTCGACCAGTCTTGATCATCCACAGTTCCAGCATTGACATGTAGGGATTCAATCCACATGCGGTTGCGGCATCACTACTGCCAATGCCTTGCTTACGCACTTCTAGCCATTCCTGGTAATCCATGTTTTTGGTATTGGCTAAACGTTTGGCTGTCGCTGTTCGTTTAGCTGCGGTATTTGATTCATTCATCTCATTCGTAATCGGGAAATGAGGGCTTTGAGGGGTATTTATCGGTGCAATCTGATTCATGCTCTGATCCTTATAAATATTGAGTTCTGTAAAATTTTCGGCATAAAAAAAGCCACATCTGGAGATGTGGCAAAAGGGGGTTTTCACTGGAGAAGGATCATCTGCATGACCCTTGAACATTATTGTAATAACACTGGCTTAAATGAAAATTAAACCACTAAGCGAAGCGCCTGTTCTAGTCCACGCTGCTTTAACGCAGCACCAGCACCAAACCAGGCTGAATCGAGGCGATGATCCGTACTCATGGCACGACGTTCATGATCGGCAAACTCGGTGATTGAACACAGCAAACCATAGGCAGTATCTTTGGTTGAGCTGAGTTCTGCACCACGACCTTGTCCATTAAACATGTCCATGACTTTAGCCATGGCACGTCCATTCGGTTCAGGCTTTTCTTTGACTGGAGTTGGAGTAGCGATATTGCGATAGAATTGAATGATGTTCTCCTCCTGATCGGCAGCACTCATGCTGGTATTGTTAAACACTGCATCAAAATAGGCAGCCGCTTCTCCTTGGGTCACTTTACGCTGAGTCAGCTGTTTCATCTCATACATATGCTCATCCCAGGCACGGACTGAGATGCCCAATTGCTGCTTAACCTTGTCAGCATCAAACTTGGTACTGTGCGGGACTTTGACTACACCTGCACTAATGTTTTGTCCACGTAAGGCAATCGCTAAGGTGTTATTACACACCACACGGATATTGGTGAATTGTGCGGTGGTGGCTAAGGTTCCATCACAAGCGGTTGCCAGTAAAATATAACCATTACTGACATCCTTGCCTTTTAAAGCCGTGCTTTGTCCAGTACGTGCCAATGCCCAGAACTTCTTACCGCCTTTAAGGACACCTGCGGTTTCTAATTCAAAACCAGATTGTTCAGTCAGATCCCGATAGAACTCAAGAATCTCCATTGGTTGTACTTCCTGGTAACGCTGACTGACCACAGACAAGGGGGCATGAGTATCGGAACGATACAGTACTCGCTGTTCTTCATACGGCATGATGATGCTCTGCCCACGTTCATTCTGTGCCATGTAACTTACATTCGAGGATTCGATGCGCCAATCCATACCTGCTTGCTGGGCCCAGATTTCAATCGGCTGATTTTGAGTGAGTTGATTACCTAAGCCATGCCAAGGGGTATCACCGACGTAAGCCATTTGTTCAAGTTGATGTGCCATAGTTAGTCTCCTTTTAATATCCGTTATAGACTTGAGGGGATTGACGTAAATTGGCATCAAAATGGTTTTTACATGAATGGCAATAGTACATAGGCTGATTAGTTTCATCATTCATTAACACCTTAAACACCCCGCTAATAACGATCCCTGCAATTGCCCCAATAACTGGGGGTAGATTGGTTGAACGAATTAGGTTTACCCCTAATGCTGACATTGTGGCAGGAGAAGTCAGTAAAGTTGGAACATCGGATACTGCTGGCACTCGTGACTTGATCTCAATCAAGCTGATCTGACTAGAATTACAAGATGGGCATTGTTTCATAATATATAGCTCCAAATAACGAAAAAGCCTGCTTTTGAAGGCAGGCTTAAAATTCATTGATTTAATAGCTCAAAGTAAAAGAGCCATGACATTCATAGTGATGTTATATATTTGAAATAATTTAGCTTTAGATTCCTCTTCTCCAGCCAACATTAAATTGACCTGTCCCAAATGTTTTCATTTTAGGTAATTTGACTTTTAAAAATTGATTGGTTTTCTCAGGATTCACGAGATACATTGCCGCATTGATTGCATTAGCTACTTCCCTGGCATTATTACGATGAATCATTCCCACTCCCAAAGAACCAACATCTCTAAATTTGGCTTTATAATCCGGATAGTTGGATGTAAAAAAAGTCCCTTTTCCATTGAGAAGCTTCTGCCAACACTTACCCACTTCTAAACCTAAGTAGCAGTCATTTTGATGCTTGTGACCATCGTAGATCAGTAGTAAATGGCTGTGGTATCCTCGCTGCTCGCCTTGCTCTACTGCCCAGGCATATCCCTGTAAATCAGAAAAACAACCATCCTTATTGGATATTCTATTTCTCAAGGTTTTCATATATTGAGCATATTCAACCATTGATACGTCTATTGCTCCCTCCTCATCAAAATAAAGATCAACTCTCACAAAAAGCAATTTTGCATAATGCTGTGTAAGTTGATTTACATATTCTTTTAAAGACTCACGGTTCAAGATTTCCTGTCTTTTTAACTTTTCTGTATCTGCCTTCAGCGCAGATCCTTGGTCCTTTATAATCCCAATAAGAGCTTTAGTTAAATTATCATCTAAGTATATAATTAAATTATAATTTATACCAAACCCATCTACTTCTAACCTCCTATCAATTAAAGCAACTATATCAGAAAATATTCGAATAGATAGGCAATAAGATAGTCTTGGCTTATCATGAAATTTAAAGGGTACAATTAATTCAGATAGAGTTTTCCTGAACTCTTTTAACAAAATCCCTTGGTAAGGGATTTTTCTTATAAAAAGATCAATTTGAGTCATCACATAGGACTCATTGTAAAATAATGAAGTATCAAACATGCTCATCACGCTTAGGTTATTAATCATACCTAAGCATGCTATGTATTTTTTTATGAGCTTCTTATCTATCACTGCTAGCCATAAGCAGTGAGACCAGTTCAATGGTAAATCTCTATGTAAGGAAATGAATAGATTAGATATTTTTAAATTCTTATTAGATATATTAAATAAATATTAAATATAATTATAAAAACCCATTAAGAGAATAGCTCAAGAACATGGGGTGGCTAACGATCATAAGAAAGACAATCCAGCCCACCCTTGTCATTCATCATTTTTTTGAAGCTAAAGTTAACTTATTCTTTTTCGACTTTGATCGAAAGGTTAAACTCAACTCTCGTTCAGATACTTTCTCAGTTTTTAGGCTATTCAATAAATTCTTTAGCTCTACTGGATAGTAGAATTTTTCAGATTTTGTAATATAGCCCACTGCTCTTTCCTTAAAAGCTTCCCTTTCCTTCACATTACTCTTTTTAATATGACAATACGGTTTCTTAAATTTTGCTGGTGCTACCGCAATAGGAGCATGATGACATAGGCCATGACCAAATGTAATTTTCTCACACCAATAGAAATTTATTTCATGTTGAAGAGCATTCATATCACCTAGCTCAGAAGTAGGAAAAATGAATATAATACGAAAATATAGTCCATATTTAATAACCGACCATTCCCATTTCCCGATATAACCTACCATCCTACTCAAAGGGTCTACATTTCGCGCATTGTTTAAAAATTTGTCTTTAAACTCTGCTAAATTTATACATGGACTATCTGCTTCAAAGATAGCTGCATTCCCTAAAGTTGTTGTATTTAATCCCTTAGCACCTAAACTCAACTCTACGCAAACAAATGATAAATCTCCATATTTATCGAAAATTTCATCTATATAGTTGTTATAGTCACGAAATTTTGTATTTGTTTTCTTAATTAAAACTTTTAACTTTTTTTCATGCTCTACCTTCGTTAAGGTTGATCTTAAAGTATTTACAAATAAGTTTATATTTTCTTTAGTGGAATTTGAAAGCTTATCATCAGTGAGCAAATGTGTAGGAGTATTTCCATAGAAATCCACTTGCTCTCTTATCCATATAGCCGTTTTATGTTCCGAATTTTGTGCATACAATACATTTACAAACATTTGTAAATTTATACTGTAGCGTTGATAGTCATAAAAAAGAACTTGCCTATTTCCGCAAGAATACTCAAAAAAATCATAAGGAATAAATACACTAGATAGGTTTGTACAACGAAATTCGAAATTGTTATCTCTTCTTGAAGGTGCTCTCCGAAACAAGTCACTCTTGTAATGTAGGATGTAAGCTATGAATACTTCAATTTTTTCAGCTTTTTGAAAATTTTCAGCACTTGCACCTGGCAAATATCTTGTACTCCTAGTGTCGTAGAAATGCATATTTTGATGCAACTCACGCATAATCATTTTTATTTCATCAACTAAAATATCTAGCTTAACCCTCAAAATAACCACCAATTCAATAAGATAAGTATTAAATAATAAATTTATAAACCGTATATTTGTATAATATAGATAAATTAATGTTTATTAATACCTTATTTTTTTAATAAAAAATATATTTTTATATAAAAAAATTAAAAGAATTTAATATTAAAAATATTAAATTCTTTTTTGGTATTTATTTTATTTACTTATCTTAATATTTTACTATATATTTTTATTTACAAAATATTTTTCCTTATACAAAAATTAAAAGTGAAGTACTTCAAATCAGAAGCTAATTTTTGAAATTTACTGCATCTAACAATGAAATTTTTTAAATTTTGAATCAATTATTTTAAATATTCAAACCAAAAAATGAGCCAAATACAATAGATATTTGGCTCATTCTAAGACTTTCTGAAGCAGAGATTTGTAATGAAAAAATGGATTTGGCAAGCTAACAATTGGACAAACTTCAGATAGAAGTTAATATTGAATAGGCTCTAAGAAAGCAAAGGCCAGGCTAAAAAATTTGCCAATTTTAAAAACAAAAGTGAGAGTGAAATGCTTGAAGAATTGATTAATGAATCGTATTTACTTGAAATGTGTGATGAAGAAGGGAGGGCTCTTTACTGAGCCATCCATTCCCTCACCTGCTCCCCATACCACTCCATCAACCTTACTCTCTCATCCCAGTACTGTGCTCGGTTGTAGGCCGAGCGAATTCTATTTTGGGGCACATGAGCAAGCTGGCGCTCAATGGCATCTGGATTAAACAGATTCGATTCATTTACGACAGTACTGAATAGAGATCTAAAACCATGTGTGGTCATTCGTCCCGCATAGCCTGAACGTTTGATCACAGCCAAAATAGACTCACTACGCATTGATTCTTTGTTATTCAAACGATGTGGAAATAACAGTTCCTGATTATGAGTAAGCCTCAAAGCCTTTAGCTCAGCAATCATCATGTCCGTCAACGGTACACGATGCGGAAGACGGTTCTTCATACGCTCTTCAGGGATATCCCACTTACGCCCTTCCAGATCAAATTCTTCCCAGCGTGCTTGTAGCAACTCACTAACCCGAACACCTGTCAGCATAATCAGAATAATGGCATGATGTGTCTGAGCATCACTTGGGTATGCTCTTATCTTTCTTAAAAATTCAGGCATTTCAGAGGCTGTAAGCGAAGCCAGGTTTTTGACTCTTTTGTTTTTGAGAGCATAAACCAGATCACCTGCCGGATTATCATAACGATAGCCATGCGCAATGGCGTACTTCATGACCATGCCGCAACGAGATAAGGTACGTTTTGCAATTTCGAGCGAGCCTCTAGCTTCAATCTTTTTAATGATCTGCAGAATCTCAGGTGCCTGAATTTGATTAATACGCTTATTAGCAAGAGCAATATAAAGCTCATCTAATGAAGCTCGTACATTACTGATATGTTTGGATGACCAGGTTTCTTTTTGATTATTGAACCAATCTTCTGCGACTTCCTTAAAATAAGGCTGCTCCGCTTCGACCTCAACTGTATTCTTGAGTTTATACTTCAGATCAAGCGCTATCTCTCTTGCACGCTTTAAACTCAGCTCAGGATAGATACCTAATGCTTTGGACTTCCTTTGTCCATTTTCCGTATATCGGATAGACCAATATTTTTTGCCATTCGGATCGATTCGTAAAGACAGACCATTAATATCAGAAAGGCGGTACTGTTTTTCCTGTGGTAATGCTTTTTTACACAGCACATCGGTAAGCGACATATCTTTGTCCCACATAATTAAATTTATTTAGTGGGTCAAATTGTCCCAATTTTGACCCCCAGAAAGCAAAAATAGGGTCAAACAGCTTAGGATCGGGTCGGACAATACAGCCAATAAAAAAGCCTTTAAACATTGAGTTTAAAGGCTTTTTTAGATTCCGATGGATTACCTCGGAAAGAATTTTGGTGGAGGTGGCGGGAGTTGAACCCGCGTCCGCCAGCACTACGCTCGAGAATACTACATGCTTAGATATCGTCTATTGTTTTAACTCTTTGTGACCCGACGAACAGGGTACAAATCGCGATCCTCTAAGTTTAGTACAAAGCCCCGAGGCTTGGCTTTATACGGACTTGTGTGCGTGCGCTTCAGTCGGGATCTCTAACCACAAGTATTCAGAGATGCGGACAAGCTGCCCTTAGGCAGCTAGAGCGTATGATTCGTCGTTTGCGACTATTAAAATGCAAATTTGATTTACGAGAGAAAATGCGCTCTCGACATGCATCTATGAGTTTCATCACCAGCGTCGAAGCCAGAAACACCCCCAAAGTAATCACAATCATAACATAAATGTTCAAACCCGCAGCGCGTTTTTTAAACATTTACACAAACTGATGCGATTAATTCAATAATTGCGTTAATATTTTATTTTTCAAGTCCTATAAAAGAAAAAAATTATGAGCTATTTACTTGCACTCGATCAGGGAACCACTTCTAGCCGTGCGATTATCTTCAATGAACAGGGAAAAGTGCAGGCAACAGCTCAGCGTGAAATACATATCTCTACCCCACATTCAGGCTGGGTAGAACAGAATGCACAGGAAATCTGGACCACACAAATTGCCGTTGTGCAGCAGGCCCTTGCTTCTGCCCGTATTCTGGCCAAAGACATTAAAGCCATTGGACTGACCAATCAGCGTGAAACGACCGTAGTTTGGGATAAGCGCAATGGCAAGCCGCTTGCCCCTGCCATTGTCTGGCAAGACCGCCGTGCCACTGAATGGTGCAACCGGCTGCTGCAACAAAATCTGCAACAGACCATCCAGCAAAAAACCGGTTTATTGATCGACCCTTATTTCAGTGCCGGAAAACTGGTCTGGCTGCTGGAAAATATCGAAGGCCTGTATGATCTGGCACAACAGGGACATGTGGCTTTTGGTACCGTCGATAGCTGGCTGATGTGGAATCTAACCCAAGGTGCAGAACATGTCATTGAAGCCAGCAATGCCTCCCGTACCATGCTGATGAATCTGCAAACTCAGGCCTGGGATGAAGAATTTCTGGAGCTGTTTAATATCCCTAAATCGGTTCTGCCGCAAATTATTGCTTCGGATAGCTATATGGCCGACACGGCTACAGGTTTATTGGGCGCAAATATCCCCATTATGGGAATTCTGGGCGATCAGCAATCGGCCCTTTTTGGTCAGTCCTGCTTTGAAGTGGGCAGTGCAAAAAATACCTATGGCACGGGTTGCTTCATGCTGTTCAATACCGGGCATAAGGTGCAATTTAGCCACAACAAGCTCTTGAGCACCTTAGCCTGGCAATGTCATGAAAAAACCACGTATGCACTGGAAGGCAGTGTATTTATGGCGGGTGCCATTGTGCAATGGTTACGTGATGGTTTAGGAATTATTCAAAACAGTCGTGAAGTCGAACAGCTGGCTTGTCAGGTAAAAGATACCGACGGCGTAGTTTTGGTGCCGGCGTTTACCGGACTCGGTGCGCCGCATTGGGACAGTGATGCGCGTGCCCTGCTCTGCGGCATGTCGCGTGGAACAAATAAAGCTCATATTGCCCGTGCGGCCCTGGAGTCGATTGCCTTTCAGGTCTCCGATGTCCTGATGGCCATGCAATCCGATATTACCCACCCCTTAAAAGAACTGCGTGTCGATGGCGGTGCAAGTAGCAATGACATGCTGATGCAGTTTCAGGCGGATATCTTAAATGTGCCGGTATTGCGCCCTAAGATGCTGGAATCTACCGCCTGGGGTGCGGCAGCCATGGCCGGATTAAAAGCTGGCGTATTTTCCAGTATGTCGGATATTTCCGCATCCTGGCAACTGGAGCGGGCTTTTGAACCCAATATGAATGAAGACCAGCGTCAGTTTCATTTAGACAAATGGCAAACTGCATTAAAGCGGGCCAAATCAGATATTTAATATATTCAAATATTAGTTCCAGATAATCAAAAACCGCTTCGAAAAGCGGTTTTTGATTAATGTGCATGTCCACCCCCGGTGACACCGCTTTTGGGTCTTGGACATAGCCAGATAATCAGCGCGGCAAAAACAAACACCATCGCCAGAATTAAAAACACATGGTTGGCAGATAAGGTGGAGGCTTCTTTATCGACCAAACTCGAAATATAGGCCAAACTGCTTTCCGGACTCATTCCTCTTTGCAGCAGGGTATTTTGCACTTCATCCACATGCAGGCTTCCTGCCATCTCACTACGTGCCACCTTTGCATGATCATCCCACAGGGTTACCGCAATCGAGGCTCCAATTGCCCCTGCCATGGTTCTGAGGAAGTTCATCAACCCTGCGGCAGAAGCCATTTCCTGTGGCAACACTGAAGCCAGCGCCATATTCGAGAGTGGAATAAAGAAGAACGGTACGGCAAAACCTTGCAAGATTTGCGGCAATGCCAAGGCCATAAAGTCGGCTTCTGTGGTCCAGAAGGCCCGCATCAAGGTTACCCCGCCCAGCAGGCACAAACCAAAACTGGCCAAAGCCCGCTGATCATATTTGGTCGCCAGTTTAGCTACTATGGGCGACATCAGCAAACTGCCAAAACCCATGGTTGCGGTCAGGTAGCCGGCCCAAGTAGCGGTATAGCCCAGATTCACCTGCAACCACTGGGGAATCATGACAATACTGCCAAAGAAAGCACCAAAACCAAAGGCTAAAGCCAGGACAGAAATGGTAAATCCACGATATTTAAAGATCTGGATATTCACTACCGGATGGCGCTCGGTGAGTTCCCAAATCGTAAAAACGATGAGTCCGATCAAGGCAATCATGGCCAAAATGACAATAAAGGGATGATTAAACCAGTCATACTCATGGCCTAAATCCAGCATCAGCTGCAATGCCCCAATCCATAAAATCAGCAGCATTAATCCGCCCCTATCAATTTTCAGTGTATTGGTGGCTGTTTCCGCAGATTTCAGCAAACGCATCGCAGCGAGCGCACAGCCAATCCCGACCGGAATATTGATAAAGAAAATCCAGTGCCAGGACCAGTTATCACTAATGGTCCCGCCCAGAATTGGCCCCAGAATGGGTCCTACCACGGTGGTCATGGCCCACATGCCCATGGCCTGCGACTGTTTCTCCGGCGGGAAAATACGCATCAGCAGGGTTTGACTGAGCGGCATAATCGGCCCGCCAAACAGGCCTTGTCCAATCCGGCAAAATACCAGCATTTCCAGGCTGGTGGATAAACCGCATAGCACCGAAAACAGGGTAAAGCCGAACAGGCTGATGACAAAAATCCGGACCGTGCCAAAGCGTCCCGCCAGCCAACCGGTTAAAGGCACACAAATGGCTTCGGCAACGGCATAGGAGGTAATGACCCAGGTCCCTTGCGATGCAGAAACCGCAAGGCTGCCGGTAATATGCGGAACCGAGACATTGGCAATGGTCATGTCCAGCACGACCATAAAGTTGGCAAAGGCCAAAACAAAAGCCGCCAGAAGCAAGCGGCCGCCAGTCAGGTTCGGTATTGGAGCGTAGTTATTCATACATGACTACTTCGAAGACAAATCGATCTTCGCTTCCATGGACAAGCCGACCCTTAACGGATGTTCAGCCAGTTCTTTGGGATCAAGCTTGATGCGAACCGGCAAGCGCTGAACCACCTTAATCCAGTTACCCGTCGCATTTTGTGCCGGAATCAGTGCAAAGGCAGAACCGGTTCCGCCAGAGAAACCTTGTACCGTGCCGTGATACTCCACTGAATCGCCATACAGGTCAGAGGTTAACACCGCTTTTTGACCGGGACGGACTTTCTCCAGCTGGCTTTCTTTAAAGTTGGCATCAACATACAGCTGTGAGGTCGGCACCACCATCATCAATACTGTGCCGGGTGCCACACGCTGACCGACCTGAATATTACGGCGTGTCACCACCCCCTCAAAAGGTGCCTTGATTTCGGTACGTGCCAGATCTAGCAAGGCCTGCTTTAATTTGGCCTGTGCCACCAAAACATCAGGCGTGCTATTTTCATCCGCACCGCGAATCAGCGCTTCATTGGCCGCCAGGTTGCTTTGTGCGGCTTTTTGGCTAGATTTCGCTTGCGCCAAACCGGCTTGAGCCGATTCATAAACCGCTTTGGCGGCATTCAGTGCACTTTGCGCAGTGCTGAGTTCTTCCTTAGAAATGGCACCAGAGGCACTGAGCTTTTCACGACGGCTTAAGTCATCCTGTGCCTTGTCCATTTCTGCTTTGGCCTCGGCCACTTTGGCTTCGGCACTATGAATGGCATCATCACTGACAAAAATCTGTGAATTCAGCGAGCTGCTATTGGCCTGCGTCTGCTTGTATTGACGCTGTGCCTTGACCAGTTCCGCTTTGGCGGTAGCCAGGGCAATTTCTGCATCGCGCTGATCAACACGAACCAGCAGCTGACCTTTTTTGACCATTTGAGTATCACTCACCAGTACCTGTTCAACCTGTCCAGTCACCATGGAGGTAATTGACGCTGTTTCAGCCCCGACATAGGCATTGTCGGTATCGACAGAATGGTTGAAAAATACTGTCCAGACGGCATACAAAATCACGGCAATGATTAAAATCAGCGCGACAAAACCCAAGGCTTTTTTACGCTTGGCTTTTAAGGTTGTATCTGAAACGGGTTCATCGTTTTTTGTTTCTGGCAGGGTGTTTTGAGCATCTGTCATCAATATGTCCTAAATCCAACAAACTTGGTCACCAGCCATCCTGAATGCCTTGTAGTGTTAAGCTACAGGCATAGAGACAAGAGTTGCCCTGAGATGATATCGATGAGAAAGTCATTTTTTCAATTTTATACTGCCAATTTTAATGGTAAAAATTCATAATATGAGAATAAAAATGTAACTCGCCAGTTTAGAAAACAAATTCGGCACCGAATTTTCATTCAATGCCGAATTATTGCTCTTGGTTTTACTTCTTTTACCTTGTCAGGCTTAAAACAAACTTAATACGCATAAGAAGCAATTGCGGTTGCAATCGGTTTGTTTTCATCATTCACTAAAGTCATGCGCATGGTGCACCCCTTACGGCCTAAACGTAAAGTTTCGGCATGTGCGGTAAAGGACTTGCCACGACCCGGCGCGAGATAATCGACCCGCATATCGACTGTTGCCAAACGCGATACCTTTTTAATGGTCTCGGGTAAATCATCAGGCGTAGCTTTCTTGTACAGCTCCCCCATAGCCACAATGCCGCCAATGCTGTCCAAAATGGTCGCCGCAACGCCGCCATGCAAAATCTGGAATGCCACATTGCCAATCATATACGGCTGCATGTCGATATGGGCCTCAATCTGCCCATCCACCACCCGCATGTTCATGCCATTGTGCTGAAAGAAAGGAGATTTGTTAAAAGCCTTGCATAACTGGTTCAGCAGTACATCAATATCAACTTTCGAGCCGAAATGTATATGACCGGTCCAACTTTTTTCTCTTTCGTTTACCATTCGCTCGAATTTCCTGATTGAATAAAAATCTGTTAAACATCACCCAAAAACATATTCTAGGGCTACAATAGCCAAAGTTTAATACTGATCATTGAGATTGTTATGACCTATACGTTCAATCGTCCAGCATTTCCCGCTACCCGCATGCGCCGCATCCGTAAAAACGACCAGTTACGTGCCATGGTACGTGAAACCCAGCTGACGACCGATCATCTCATTTACCCAGTATTCGTCCTTCCGGGGCAGAACCAAACCCAAGACATTCCAAGCATGCCGAATGTACAGCGTCTGTCTGCCGACCTGCTGTTAAAAAAATCTGAACGTCTACTGGAATTGGGCGTTTCTAAATTAGCGCTATTTCCAGTTACGCCACAAGAAGATAAAAGTCTGTCCGCTGAAGCGGCCTGGCGTGAGGATGGTCTGGTCCAAAATACCGTTCGCCTGCTAAAAAAAGAATTGCCAGAAATGGTGCTGATCACGGATGGCGCTTTAGACCCCTATACCACGCATGGCCAGGACGGCATCATTGATGACACCGGCTATGTTTTAAATGATGAAACAGTAGAATGTCTGATTAAACAAGCCTTAAGTCATGCCGAAGCCGGTGCAGATGTGGTGGCACCGAGTGACATGATGGATGGCCGGATTGGTGCTATTCGTCATGCGCTGGAAGCCAATGGTCATATCTACACCAATATCATGGCTTATTCAGCCAAATATGCCTCCAGCTTCTATGGTCCCTTCCGTGATGCAGTCGGTTCATCGACAAACCTGAAAGGTGGCAACAAGTACAATTACCAGATGGACATCGGCAACCGTGCCGAAGCGCTGCATGAAATTGCCCTGGATATTCAGGAAGGTGCAGACATGGTGATTGTCAAACCGGGCATGCCTTATCTGGATATCGTCCGTGAAGTGAAAGACACGTTTGGCGTGGCGACATTCGTGTATCAGGTCAGTGGTGAATACGCCATGCTGGCCGGTGCCATTCAAAATGGCTGGCTGTCCGACAGCGTGATTATTGAATCCCTGATGAGTTGCCGCCGTGCCGGTGCTGATGGCATCTGGACCTACTTTGCCGAAGAAGCAGCTCTTAAACTGAAAGACATGAAATAAGGATTTGTGGTCTAAGCGATGAAAATTGCCATTATTGGAGCGGGCATTAGCGGTCTGCTGTCTGCTTTAGAACTGGTGGAACAGGGATGTTCCGTGATGATTTTCGATCAGCGGCAGGCAGGAAAAGCTGCCTCCTGGGCCGGTGGCGGGATTCTCTCCCCAATGTATCCATGGCGCTATCCGCAAGCCGTGAATCAGCTGGCGCAATATGGCAAGCCATTGTATTTAGACTGGAACAAAAAGTTAAAGCCTGTTTCGGGCATTGACTTTGAAATTCATGAAAGCGGTATGCTGATTTTTGATGAAGCTGATTTTGAGAGCGGTCTGAATTATGCCGAGCAGTTTCAGGAACCGATGCAGCAATGTGAATATTTACAACAGGAACAGATCGAACAGCTGAATCCTTATATTGATTCCAAATTTCAGCACGCCATTTATTTTCCCCAGATTGCCAATGTTCGAAACCCGCGCTTACTGCAATCCATGGTGGCCTATTTAAAACAGCATCCACAAGTCGAATTTATCGAACACTGCCCGATTGAACAGTTTAATATCAAAAATGGCAAGGTTCAGTCTGTACAGGCTAAAAATGGCAAAACGTATGATGCAGATCAGTTTGTGATCGCCACTGGCGCATGGTCGCAGCGCTGGTCTGAACAACTGGACCTGGAAATTCCAGTTCGTCCGGTTCAGGGACAGATGGTGCTGTTTAAAACCCCGGCAAACTGGTTGCCGACCATGTGCATGAATGATGTGATGTATTTAATTCCACGTCTGGACGGTCATGTGGTCTGTGGTTCCAGTATGGCGGATTGCGGTTTTGACACCACCCCAACAGTAGCAACCAAGCAGAAAATTCTGAAGGCCTGTTTCGAGATGGTTCCCGAACTGGCTAATTTTCCCATCGAAAAACAATGGGCCGGTTTAAGACCGGGTTCCCCAACGGGTATCCCTTATGTCGGTAAAATACCCGAGATGGAGAATGTGTGGGCCAACTTCGGACATTTCCGTAATGGCTTGTGTATGGGTCCCGCCTCTGCACAATTGCTCAGACAGCTGATGCTGGGCCAAACTCCTCTCGTGAACCCGGCAGCTTATAGCCCTACACGCCTCAAATCTGAAACAGAGTTAATGGTTCACTAATATCTCTTCTAAAGCGCTGTTCAATGTCGGATATTTAAACTCAAAACCGGCCTTTTTGAGTGCTTGTGATTGTACATATTGACCATTCAATACCAGTTGTGACTGTTCACCCAGCATGCATCGCAAAACGAAAGCCGGTAAAGAGAACACCGGTTTACGTTTTAAAATCTGGGCAGCAGTTTGGACAAACTGCGCTTGCGAGACTTTTTCAGGTGACACGACATTAACTATTTGTGCTTCAGTTTCATGCAGCATTAAAAATTCGATGGCACGCAGCACATCCTGAATATGTACCCACACGACGGGTTGCCGTCCGTGTCCAATCCGTCCCGCCAGATTCAGTTTAATCGGCAAGAGCATGCGCGGCAGAATCCCGCCATTTTTGCCAAACACAATACCCAGACGAATAATCCTGGTTTTTTGCTGCGTAAAACTGAGGGCAGCCTGCTCCCATAACTGGCACAATTCCGACATAAAAATAGACTGTGGTGTGGACTGTTCGGTGCATGTTTCTAACCATTGTTCAGTCGGGTCTATACCGTAATAGCCAACGGCGGAACCGGAAATAATCCGCTTTGGAAAAATCTGTCTTTTTTCCAGATAGCGATAGAGCTGCTGCGTGGTTTCTACCCGACTTTCAATCAGTTGTTGTTTTCTTTTGGCTGTCCAGCGTCCCTGTCCAATGCTTTCACCCGCCAGGTTGATCACGTAATCAATGCGGTCGGTTTTCAGTTCATCTAAATGCTGAATCCAGGTGAGATCCGGATGATTTGAGCGTTTATTTTTCTGGCGGGTCAGCCCCACCACGGCATAATCCCGAGCCAGCAAATAAGGCAGCAGATGCGAGCCGATAAAACCACTGCCGCCGGTAATCAAGACACATGCTTTTTGCATTTTCGGATCTCGCCTGTTTTTTCTTATCTATAGATCAAGACGGTATAAAACTCAAGCCTACATCCGTTTCGTTTAGCCAAACATTTTTTGCGCCATGCGCTGTGCCTGTTTGCCGTAAAACCAATAGGTCAAAAGATACAGCGGAATGGCAATCAGCAAGACCATGATCAGCACCATACTCATAAATTGCGGATTTTTGAGATATAAAAGAAAATTCTGCCAGACTTCGGGGTCATTCCTGGCAAAAAGGACAATGCCGAGCAATAAAAAGGCCAGGTTATAGCCCCAGAAAATCAGGCTGAATCCCAAGGTGATTTTTTTTTGTTCTTGCGCGGTTGGCGCGCGTCGTTGCTGTTTTAAAAACTTATACAGCACCAAAATCATGGCCGTTAAATAAGGCACTATAGTCAGAATGCCGCCCATACCGGTTGGCAGTAAAGCAGCCAATACACCGCAGATACAGGTAAAAATAAAACAGAAGAAAAAAAACCATAAAAAATATCGGGTTAGTGACACAACAGGCCTGCATGAGCAACTTTTAGATGATCAGTATAAAAAAAATTGAGTTTTTTTTCATTTTATTGTCAACCAATCTGTAAAGTGCTGCGTTATATAGGGTATGAAGTTCATAAACCGTTAATTTGTACCGGCATCCACAATATTTTCGGTGAACTTTTCTAAAGCAATAAACTTGGTTTCAGGTTTTAGTGAGGAACAGCAGCCCAAGCTAAAACTTGCAACAGATTTTTTGACCGACGATTTCATCATCACTCGAATCGTCGGTCTTTTATTTTCTACATTCTATTTTAATCTTAAGGTTCAGTCCGGGAATAGATCTATACACTTCTTGCATCAATCACTGTTTTTATAAAATAACAAATAAATCTCTTTCATAAATCAAAAAATGTTCAATATTAAATATTTTAAATCAGCACGGCCTCATATTTAATTGATTTAATTTTTTACCTTCTCGTAGGCAATCTCTCTACTTTTGAAAGGTCAAAAGTAGACAAAAACCTTTTGTTTCCCATACACGACATCCTTGTCGTGATGGGAAACGTGTGGCATCCATGCCACACTCATGAATCCAATATCGACTAAAATCTATTTTCAATTTCAGCTTTACGAGCAATTTTCGTTTCTAAAATGATTTATGAAAGAATTCTAATAAATAAGCCATTCAAAATTGATTTACCCATGCCGTGATTTACTTCATTCCAAAGATGAGCTTCAATCCCAACAGCGTCATGATCCCGCCTGCGGCACGGTCAAAAGCGGCTTTAAATTTTAAATAGACACGGCGTGGTTTTTCCGCCGACAAGGCCACTGCAACCAGTGAACACCAGCCTGCATCAATAAAGAAACACAGTAGTGGCAATACAAAATAATAATAGGTCGGAATTTCTTTGGGTAAAAGTGCGGTAAAAATACTGGCCAGCACAATCGCAATTTTCGGATTGGAAAGCTGGGTAATCAAACCTGTGGCGAATGCACGGCGCAATGACATTTGGGCCTGTAAATCATGGCCAGATTCAATCGGTGTTTTGGCATGTTTAATAATTTTAAACGCCAGCCACAGCAAATATAAACCGCCGCAAATTTTCAAAGCCAAATAAGCAGATGGCACCGCCAATAAAAATGCCTGCAATCCAAGCACAGCCAACAGGCCGAAAATGGCAGCGCCTGTGCCTGTCCCTAAAGCGGTAAACACACCATGCCGACGTGAAATCGCAATTGAATTTTTAGCGACATAAATCGAAGTCGGTCCGGGACTCATTGCACCTAGCATTAAGGCAAATGCAATTGAGCCCAAAATCCAAAATGATTCCACAAGTCCACCTATTGAAATTAATTCCGCGGCAATTTTACAATTTAAAAGCCTGAATATCCTCCTGAATTTCACCTCTTTTTCAGAATTTCACCGCATCATTCATCAAAAATTAAATCAATCGCCCAATAAATCACTAAGCAGGCAATCAAAGCCCTCATTTATTAGAAAATGGATAAAATGAATACAAGTATGGCTCTGCGTAGCGAGAGATATGGGGGAATATAAAATAGAGGTTTATAGGGTAAAAGATCGTTACAGTTACAATGAAATTGGCTGCATACATATATTTTTATGACCGTACTCAAACAGACAAAAAATCCGCACATCATTTCATTAATAATTTTTTAGATACATATAAATTCAGACCTACCAATTGGCAGGTCGAGCTTGATTTAGCGCGAGATTAAATATCGGTTTCAGCTCGGTTTACTCTTGAGCCATTGGCTGGATTTCACGTGCGCCAAGTGGAGCAAGCCGATAATCTTGATCATGCACCGGTACACCGCCAATAATCATGCTACGAACTTCGGTTTTTGGCTTATTATACTCATCCTTCGCATCACAGGCTGTCAGCAAAAGCAGCAAGCAAGCCGATAAACCCACGGATAGCGTCTTCATCACATATCCTCTTTTTCATCATTGTTATACCTTTTAGATTAACACTAATGAATATTTTTCGATCATTATTTTTATTATTTTAATTCAATTACTTAAGATATATTTACAAATAAGCCCTGTGTAAATATGCGCAAGAGCAAAAATCATCAGGCATTATTTTCAGGTCCTGCCTGATATTGAAATATCGCTGTGATGATCTTGACGAAACAGCCTGCCATAAATCATTTTATTTTACGTACAATGCAGTCTCATATTGATGGATCATGATGAAATGTTTGACCCTATTGCCCAGTCCGTGACTTACCAAAAGCTAAGACTTAATGCTCCAGTGACTGTGACCGTGAAGCGTTTGGATCAGATTCATCCACAAATTTCAGGCAACAAGTTTTTTAAACTGAAATATAACTTTCTGGAAGCACAGCAGCAAGGGCTTAAAAAAGTCCTGACTTTTGGCGGTGCCTATTCCAATCATATTGCTGCCACCGCTTATGCAGCGCATCTGTTTAGCTTTGCCAGTGTAGGCATGATCCGGGGTGAAGAACTCAAAGATAAAACGCTCAACCCTACCTTGGCCACGGCGCAGCAATTGGGGATGCAACTGCATTTTGTTTCACGTGAACAGTACCGGCAAAAAGATCAGCCTGAATATCTGGCCGCCTTAAAACAGCAATATCCGGAGCATTACCTCATTCCCGAAGGTGGAACCAATTCTCTTGCCATTCAGGGCTGTAAGGAAATTTTAATAGCGGAAGACCGGCACAACTTTGACGTGATCTGCTGTGCCGTTGGAACAGGTGGCACCATTTCAGGGCTGATTGAGGCAAGTGCGGCACATCAAGGCGTGCTGGGTTTTTCGGCCTTAAAAGGCGATTTTTTAAAGTCGGAGGTCGAGCAATGGACGACGAAGAAAAACTGGCAAATCACCGATGCCTACTGCTGTGGTGGTTATGCCAAAACCACGCCAGTGCTGTTACAGTTTATGCAGTCCTTTGAAGCCGAGCACCGCATTCCTTTAGAACAGGTTTATACCGCTAAAATGATGTACGGACTGATGGATTTAATTCAGCAAAATTTCTTCCCTCAAGGTTCACGAATTTTGGTCATTCATACGGGCGGCTTGCAAGGTCGGCATAGAGATGAATATCTATCCTGAAATTGAGCGCAAAATTGTCTATAATGCCCTGCTTTTATCTCCCGCGGGTTACTCATGTCTACAAATCAGTATGATGTCATTGTTTTAGGTGCAGGTGCATCAGGTCTGATGTTGGCATTTATGGCAGCCCAGCGTGGCCGTAAAGTTTTGGTCCTGGAAAAAGCCAACAAGGTGGGCAAAAAAATCCTGATGTCAGGTGGCGGTAAATGTAATTTTACCAATCTGTACGTCGAGCCTGAAAACTACATTTCACATAACCCGTACTTCGTAATCTCGGCCTTAAGCCGCTATACCAACTGGGACTTTATTGGTCTGGTCTGTGAACATGGCATTGAATATGAAGAACGTAAACACGGTCAGTTATTTACCTTAAACGGGGCTAAGGAAATTTTGGCCATGCTGCTAGCTGAATGTGACAAAACCGGCCTGGTCGACATTAAAGCCAGCTGTGAAGTCAAAGCGGTTACCGCTATAGATGATCAAGGTTTTCAGGTTGCGACTACTTTAGGTTATTTCCAGGCTGAATCTGTCGTTGTGGCAACAGGCGGTTTGTCTGTACCGACGCTGGGCGGCTCAGGGATTGGTTATGACATTGCCAAACAGTTCGGCCATCATGTGCACCCGACCCGTGCAGGCCTGGTGCCCTTTACTTTTTCCGACCAGTTTAAAGAGGTGACCACCCGTTTAAGCGGTAATGCCGTCGATGCTACCCTGTCGAATGATTTAAACAGTTTTACCGAAGCCCTGCTGTTTACCCATCGCGGTTTAAGTGGCCCAAGTTCATTACAGTTGTCCAACTACTGGAATGTCGGCCAAAGTTTTACCATCAATTTCCTGCCTAATCTTGATCTGACAGATTTCTTTAAAACCAAGAAATCTAGCCAGCCCAAAGTGTTACTACGCACCTTGTTAAATGAGCATCTGCCAAAAAGTGTGGTACTGGAACTGCAAAATCTGATCTGGGCAGAATTTGCCGACACAGCGATCGGTAATTTGAGCGATGATAAACTGGAACAGGTCGCCAAGCGCCTGCATCATTTTGAAGTAAAACCCTCAGGAACCGAAGGCTACCGGACTGCGGAAGTGACCTTGGGCGGTGTCGATACCACTGAAGTATCATCCAAGACCATGGAAAGCAAAAAACAGAAAGGCCTGTACTTTGTCGGCGAGGTTCTGGATGTGTCGGGTCATTTAGGTGGTTTTAATTTTCAATGGGCATGGGCGTCTGCACATGCCGCATCGCAATACGTTTAATCCATTGCAACTGAATTATTCTAAATAATCCGTACGTAAAATTTCAATATTCTGCTTCTGCTGCATACGCACAATTGCTTGATCCATCTTTGCAACTGCTTGTGTATGTTGGCAGTCTTGTTGAAATGCTTGCCCGACTAAACCTAAAAGTTTTTTAACTAACATCATAATTTCCCCTCAATAATTATTTATACGTCCCAGTATAGAATGATGAATATTTCAAGAATATTAAAACTAAGTCTTTATATTCTTTAAATATTACAATTATATTTAGCATAATACATGCCAACAATCGAGCATTTATTGATTATTTTTTATCTAAATTTTCTCGATATTCTGGTTTTTTCTGTTGATGTTCAACTTTAAGTTTGGCAAATATAAATTTATATGCACTCATAAGAAACCCAACTGTTATACCTGCGATCACAATTGGTGCAAGAAACTTATTCGGTTCTCTTTTACTCATTTTGCTCTCCTCTTCAGGATTAGGGTCTGTTGACGATCCGTCCATAATTTTGACAATGCATATTTTAACGGATCTGAGGCTTGCAATAGAAAATTCAGTCATTTTACTGACCGCTTCATAACAATAGGGCAGCAAAAAACATACTCATCCCTTATGCACAAACAAAGCAGCGCTTCGTTTGTGCTCATGTAGTGGATTTTTCTGATTCTAACGATTATTTTTTATTCTCGCTGGAGCCAGGATTATTTTGACTTTTGTCACTATTGATATCAACATAAGATTCCGCCTCACCTGTAGATCCAAAAGGCTTATTTTCTGGCGGGTGTTTAGGATCAACACGGAAAGAATCGGGAACGCTCTGATCCTGATTTAGTTCATCTTGGGGTGCCGTGGTTAATGAGGCAGGAGTTGGATTGGATAAACCCGGAGTCGAAACATTTTTTTGATCAGCTCCTGGAAAGTGAGACTCGGCAATCGGATTTGCCGGATCAGAAGCAGATGCTGCTCCCCCATCCATTTCCAGTTCAGAAGATTTATCCACCGATGCATCAGAACCTGATTTTGAATTTTCCGTGCCATGTTCAGTAAATTCACGTGTGGCCTGGGCGGAAACTGAGCTTGAACTCTGCCCTGAACTGATTCGGTCCGAATTGTCCTGATGCAAGGGATTAGGCTGCTTCGCCTCTTTTCTGCATTTATCAATCAGGTCGGTCAAGACACGTTGTGCCGGATCGCGCCCACCTAAACCAAAGGCTAATGCGAAGGCAACGGCGACAGCACCCAAAGTTAAGCCAAAGGCCAGATTGACAATGGAATCGGCAATGCCCATGGCACGCAAGCCCATGGCAATCACCAAGCCCATAATCAATATACGAACCAGATTTGCCAGCCAGCGTGAACTGACATATTCACCTCGTCCAATCACCTTGGCGACCAGATTTGCCAGCCAGAATCCAATCATCAGGATGACTGCACCCAGCAAGATATTAGCACCAAACTGGATAAACATCGAAATCAGCACACTGATCTGTTCAAAACCAAGCCGGTTTGCTGCTTCAGATACCGCAAACAGCATGGTAAAGAACACAATCAGATAACCAATAATTGACGATACTTTAGTTGTGCCTAAAAAGCGTTGTGCATCCATTTTGGCAGGAATTTCATCCACACCCGTCCCAGAAACAATGTCTACCACCAGTTTAGCCACAAAGCGTGACACCACATACGCCAGAATAAGAATTAAGGCAGCTGCAATAATATGTGGAATGGCATTCATGATTTCATACAACATGGCCGTGGCCGGTTGTGAAATCGCTTCAACGCCCAGCGCTTCAAAGCCAATAATCAAGGCAGTAATGATAATAATCGCAAAGACAAATGAGCCGAGTACCTGGGGCAGATTGGAATTTTTAAACATCCCGATTTTCTGGGCATGCTGCTGTAGATTTAAACTACCTACCAAACCTTCGACAATACCGCGTACAATTTTTGCCAGAATATAACCGACAAATACAATCACAGCGGCAATAAAGATATTCGGCAAGAATGAGACAACTTCATTCACCATGTTCTGTACTGGAGCCAGCAATCCGGTTAAGCCCAAGATAGACAGTACAATTGGCAAGAATAATAACAAAATCAGCCAATAAACAATGTCACTAATGTTCTGGCTAATTGGGCTGACACCCACATCAGCACTTAACTTTTCATCCAGCTCAGTTCGGTCCAGCAGTTTTTGCAGTCCCATTTTGACCAGATTCGCAACAATCCAGCCAATAAAACCGACCGCAATAGCTGCTAAAAGTTGAGGAATAAACAACAGGAATTGCTGGATCATATTGCTGAATGGCCCGCTCACGCTGGTGAGATTCAGCACATTCAACGCGCCTATGACGGCAATGATCATTACAATCCAGAAGATGATACGTGAAATGATATTTTCAACATTTGAGCGATGTCCTGTCGCTCCAGAAAGTCTTTGATTTGTTCCAAGCTTTTGTAAAACTTTTTTAATTCCTGCCGCAATAATAAGGGCAACAATCCAACCTATGATTAAAATGGCGATGGCAGCGAGAATAGGATGAAACTGATTCCAATAGTACATCGCATCAAATTCACCCCCTCTAGGGCCTCCAGAAAAATACTCATTCATATTGTCATGTCCTCTTGTTATTACTTATTGAATTTCTACAGATGAATACTGGTTTATGTTGGCTCAGCTCAACCTAAAATGATGACGTTAAGAACACATTAGAATTCGATTATTTTTTCTTCAATACAAACCAGCATAAATACAACAAAAGCGCACATTAGATTGCAAAAAGCTCCAATCCTTTCAGACCAGAGCTTTAAAAAATGACATTGAGATTATGCGTTTAGTTGCTGTTTCCTCGGCCGATACCGACATTATCGGTCGCCTCACCTATTGCACTTTTTTCACCCGGTTCTGTTACAGTATCGGCATCTGTAGCAACGGCTTCATCGGTTGCTGTTGCAGTGCCGGTAGTCGCGGTATTGTTTGGTGTGGCAGGTTGGACAGTGGGGTCAGGATGCCCTGGAGGAGCATCTTGTGATTCCGGTTTAGTATAGGCAAACATGTAAACCAGTACGGCAATGAAGAACACCCCTACAAGAAGAAGGATATACACTGGCAAACGTTTTTTTTGAGATCTTTCTTCTTCACTCGTAACATGAGGCGGTTTATTAAAATCATGTGTCATGTTTTTTCCCCTCTTTTATTTCATTCCATGTATTTATATTAACTATATTTCCTGATCAGTTATGTATAAAAGCATAGTGACATGGTGAAGACTTGTAATTTTCACTTAAAAAACAGCAGTTCAGAAAGCAGTTGTTTAAATGTGTTTAAGGCAAGAAGGGTGTGTCGATTCAATTTCCAGTCAGGCTGTCATTCTTTTCTATAGCTCTTTTAAAGTTACTGCTGCTGTTGCCTTTATCGCAGTCTATGGGACTGTTATTCCATTTTTATATGTGGAACAAGACACTGTTATTTTAATTGAAGCCCCAGCAAAATTTTAACCATGCAGAGGAAAGGAGTTTAAGTTACGGTTTTTAAAATAGGAAAATTAACCGATTTTTTAAACTTGGCTGAGCTTTCAGGATGAAGCATGCTTTAGGTGCTGAAAGGCTTAAAATGAGCTATAATTATCCACCTCGTTTTTCATGCTGCTTAACTTTATGGCGTATCGTCAGCAATCTGTAACGCTTGATTTGGACACTGACGTCACTCATCAATGTTGTTTGCATTACACTCGTGATGGACATCTCATTGGGATTATTGAATTTAATAAGCCGAGTTACGTGCTTAAATGGGGTGATCTGGAATATTTCCGTCGCCGTACCGAAGAATTTTCTGTGATGCCGTTTCCTGAATGCATCAATGCCATGGTAATTGACATTCGCAATATTGCCCCGTTTATAGACAATGAAGTGCCCATTATTCCTTGGCGCTTACTGGAAGAAGAATGTCCGATCCGTCTGGTGGTTCCCCAAGAACGGCTTGAATATTATGCAGGGATTTTTGAACCCACCTGGCTGACCAGTGATGTGGATACTGCCATTCAGGAAATCCGTGAATTTATTGATATGTTTGTTCACTAAACTAGTGATCATAAAAAACCTCCACATTGGAGGTTTTTTGTGACTAAATCTCCTCCCTTTTTTAAAGGGAGGTCGGGAGGGATTAATTTTTAGATGATTTACATCTGATTGAATTTCCCCAACTCCTCCTTTTACCTCAAGTCACTTACCAATAATTCTCCACCGCAATATTACCTTCACCACGGCGGTTCATTTTCAAGCCACGTGCTTTTAATGCTTCTTTGGTGTCTTCCACCATTTGCGGGTTACCGCAAAGCATGACATGGCTGGTGTCTACATTGAATTGCAGTCCCACCACTTTTTCCAGTTCACCATTTTCAATCAGTACCGGTAAACGGTCATGCAAGGCTGCATGGGGGTCACGGGTAATAATCGGGACAAATTTAAAGCCCGTATGCCCTTCACCAAAGGTTTCAGCTATTTCCTGAATACGCTCGACATAAGCCAGTTCGGCTTCAGTACGTACACTATAGACCAGATTGATCTTTTGATATTTCGACCAGGTTTCAAAGTCTTGCAGCATGGAAATAAATGGTGCCAAACCTGTGCCAGTGGCGAGTAGCCACAAGTCATGCGGCAAAGGAAGCTGATAACGTGCCAAGGTTAAAAAACCATAGGGGATTTTTTCCAGGTACAGCTCATCACCCACTTGTAGATGTTGCAGGTTAGAGGTGAATGCCCCGTCCGGCACGACAATTGAAAAGAATTCCAAGGTTTCATCAAAGGGCGATGACACCACAGAATAAGCCCGCACCACCAGTTCATCGCCTACTTTTAGGCCAATACGTGCAAACTGACCTGCGGTAAATTTAAAATGCGCAGGTCGAGTCATGGTAAAACTGAATAAGGTATTGGTCCAGCGGTGTACAGATAAAACTTTTTCTAAGCTAAATTTTTCAATTGACATGATTTCAGCGTGGCATGAAAGACTGTGCTCATGGTAGCATGACCACATAATTTATTAATATTTTTTAAATGTTAAGGCTCTATTCATGCGCATGACCTTACGCCAGTTGGCTGTTTTTGTAGCAGTCGCACAAGAAGGCACAGTAACCAAAGCCAGCGATGCCGTTAAGCTCACGCAAAGTGCTGCAAGTATGGCTTTAGCGGATTTGGAAGATGGCTTGGGTGCTCCACTGTTTGACCGTCTCGGTAAACGTCTACAACTCAATGATTTAGGTCGTTTCTTACTTCCTAAAGCGCTGGAAATTTTAGGTCGCTGCGAAGCTTTTGAACAGGCGGCCAAAGGTGAATTGCAAAGTATTGACCTGCGCCTGGGAGCAACCTTAACCATTAGTGATTACCTGATGCCCGACCTGATGGCAGACTTTTTGCAAATTCAGCCGCAGGCACATTTGCAGTTGCAAGTCGGCAATACCCGTCAGATGATTGAAGCCGTGAACCAGTTCCAGCTGGATTTAGCCTTGATTGAAGGTTCATGTCATCTTCCACAGTTGCAATGTATACACTGGCGTGATGATGAACTGGCGGTGTGCTGTTCACCCGAGCATCCATTGGCAAAACTGGACCGCGCAATTACCGCTAAAGATTTTGACCATGTCGAATGGATTTTACGTGAAGAAGGTTCAGGTACTCGTGAGGTATTTGACAATGCCATTTTAAAAGACCTTCCAGATGCCAATATCCGTTTAACACTCGGTCATAATGAAGCGATTCTTAAAATTGTGGCTGGCGGTTTAGGCATGTCCTGTATTTCTAAACTCGCCATTGAACCTTTACGTGAAAAAGGTCAGCTGGTCATTTTAGACACCCCTTTCTGGCAGCTGACCCGTCCTTTATTCATGTTGGTGCATCGTCAAAAATATCAGGGACCTGGTCTAAAAGCCTTTATGAAATTCTGTGAAGAATAAAAAATATTAAAAAAAGCGCCTAAATGGCACTGCTGTCCCATAGTTGAATCCCAGGTATTAGATTCGTGAGTGTGGCAAGGATGCCACACATTCCCCATCACGACAGGATGTCGTGTATGGGGAATAAAGACTTTTGCCTACTTTTGGTCTGTCAAAAGTAGGGTTTAGCCTACACAAAGTTACCTCAACTTTTAAAGAAAAGACAAGGCTGTGAAAAATTAAATATCAAATACTTAAATTTAAAATATCATCATATTGATTCGATACTGAAATAAAATTCAAATTATGGGACAGCAGTGGCCTAAATGGCGCTTTTTTCTTACCAGCGTGAATCATTTTCACACGGTATGCCGTCACCATCACCATCCATTTTATGATTGGGACAGTTTTGCACATACCACACAGCTTCTGCTCTTGAGCTCATTTGACTGCAATGCTGCCGTTCATCACATTTAAATTGTGCTGTTGCCAGCCTCACGCCATTTTGCTGATCAATACTGGCACTAATTTTTTCCGAGCGCGGTCTAGTGGTATTGTAAGTTTCACCCGCCAGATTACGCTGCCCTTGCTCCGACAATACCGCTTCGGGTAAATCTCCCAGCGCTTCACGCTGTTCTGACACAATACGCTGCTGCTCTATAATCAATTGCTGTGCTTTCAGCTGCTCTGCGGTGCGATAATCCTGATATTGACCATAACCGATCACAGCAAGTCCAGCCAGAATGATCAGAATAATGCCGGACAAGATTCGGCCTTTCTGTGAGGCTTTATTATAACGTGGTGAAGCCGTCTTCTTTTTTCTGCCTTCCGGCTTGACCGGCATGTTATCCTCTGAGGCAGAAAGTAGGTCCAGTCGCACAATACGATCGGCTTTGAACTTGCCGTCATCCTCCACAATAATAAATTTTAAATTCTCCCCTACTTTAGGTTCGACACTGCTCTGGGGAACATCTTTAATGTGAAAGAAAATGTCCTTCACTTCTCCGTCCTGTACTGCAATAAATCCAAAACCGCGCTCTGCGTTATAGGTTTTGACTTTCCCCTGAAGCAACATAAAACACTCTTTTTCATTTATATTTTTCCTTATTATAATAAAAAAGAGGCTAAAAAGCCTCTTTTCCGATCATCGTCAAAAGTAACCCGGAACATTCTCATGCTGAACTAAAAAACCAGAATATTCAGCCTCGAAAATTTGACAACAAGGCAGATGTAATCGACTGATTATGCGTCGATACTTTTGATTTTTTCGCTTTTGCTGAATGATCTGCAACGCGCTCTATGCGAACGGCCTTGTACTTGTCGCCATTCTTCACAGCTACAAATTTTACCCGTTCATTACGTTTCGGTTCACCTTCTGCCGCAGGGAAATCTGAAATATGAAAGAAAATATCCCCTTCAGCCGAACCAATAAAACCAAAGCCTTTTTCAGGGTCATACTTCTTGATCTTCCCCTGATATACTTCATTTTTCATGCTGCTGCCCTATGCTAAAAAATGCCATGTCTACAGTATATAAAAAAAGAGGCATGAAGCCTCTTTTAATTTGTCTTCGAGACTCAGTCTTTTTGTACTGAACCGAAAATTTTATCGCCCGCATCACCCAGCCCTGGAACAATATAGCCATTTTCATTGAGACCATCATCAATAGAGGCGGTGAAAATGGTGACATCCGGATGTTTTTCTTCTACTTTTTTAATGCCTTCTGGTGCAGCCACTAAAACCATGACACGGATATCTTTACAGCCGCTCGCCTTCAATACGTCAATCGCTGCAACCAGTGAAGAACCGGTGGCCAGCATCGGGTCGATAATCATTGCCAAACGGTTTTGTACATCGGGTACCAGTTTTTTGTAGTAAGTACGCGCTTGCAAGGTCTCTTCGTCACGCTCAAGACCCAGTACCGAGACTTTCGCACTTGGAATCAGGTTCAGGAAACCGTCCAACATGCCAATACCGGCACGCAGAATAGGGACAACGGTAATTTTTTTACCCGCAATGCGGTCTACAGTCACTTTGCCATTCCAGCCGTCAATTTCATGCTCACACATCGGCAAGTCTTTGGTGGCTTCATACGTCAGCAGCATGGTCACTTCTTGTGCCAATTCGCGGAAGTTTTTTGTACTGATGTCTGCACGACGTAGCAAACCTAGTTTATGTCGGATAAGCGGATGACGGATTTCATGAATAGCCACGGGAGAGTACCTAAAAAATAAGATAAAATTTCAGCTATTATAAATGTTTTTTATATCTCTTATAAACCAAAAAGCCCCCTATGAAAGGAGGCTTTTTGCTAAAAACTTATAGTTTTTTTAGATTATTGCTGAGAGAGCATGAAATGCAATGGAGATAAAATCTCTGCTTGCAGCGCTAATTTAATGATTGGATCTGGATAAACACCAATCACCAATACCGCCAATGCCGCAGCAAGCACCATAATACCACCCACTTTTTGACCCCAATGTTTATCGGCATCAATACGTGGCGTATCTGGCGGAGTCATGTACATCACCACCATCACACGCAGGTAATAGTACAGACCGATACCTGAACCTACCACAATCATGGCAGCAAGGAACCAATGCTGGGTTGTTACCGCAGCCATCACCACCAGGAACTTACCAATGAAGCCAGCAGTCAATGGAATACCCGCAAGAGACAGCATCATGACAGTCAAGGTCGCAGTCAATACTGGACGGCGCCAGAACAAGCCACGGTAATCTGCCAGGCTTTGTGCTTCATCCACATTGTTAAATGGACTAGACATCAACGCAACAGCACCAAATGCACCAATCGTTGTCAACACATAAGTGATTACGTATACAGATACGTTACCCAGGCTTGCATAAGTCATGCTGATTAAACCAATCAGCAAATAACCAAAGTGTGCAATTGAAGAGTAACCCAGAATACGTTTCAGGTTGACTTGACGTACTGCAAGGAAGTTACCCACCAGAATAGAAAGCACCGCAATAATCGTAATGATGGTTACGATTGAATCTACCAGGATTGCGCCTGAAGCAAGTAAATAACGTACAAACAGACCAATGGTTGCCACTTTAGCCACAGTCGCAAGGAATGTTGCGATTGGCGCTGGAGCACCTGCATACACGTCTGGCGTCCATTTATGGAATGGCGCAAGAGACAATTTAAATGCCACGGCAAAAACGATTAAGCCTAGACCTAAAATCACCATTGGCTGTTTGATGGCTTGCATCAAGGCCTGAACATTGTCATAGAAAGACAATGAACCGGTATAAGCATAGATATATGCCATGCCCATTAACAGCATTGCAGAAGCAGTTGCTGAAAGGACAAGGTATTTAATACCCGCTTCTAAAGATTGTGAACGTTGGTGCGTATAAGCCAAAAGACCGTATACAGGAATCGACATTAGCTCAAGGCTAATGAAGAAAGATGCATAATGAGAACTTGCCACCATCAGCATTGCGCCCGCTACCGAGCACAGCATCAGGATATACAGTTCTTCACGGTTATCTTGATAGCTTTCAATATAAGCATGTGACAAGGTACAGCAAGCCAGTGCAGCAATCAGAATGACCAATTGGTAAAGCAAGGTAAATGGGTCAAGCATAAACATGCCCATCACGTTCGCTGGTGCAAAAGCACCACCGAACATCGCGATCAGGACATAGGCTGCAGCAAGGTTCAAGCCGACTACAGAGGCTGTTGCAATTAAATTATGGTTACGTTTAATTGCAATGAGAAGCATCACTACGATCGCAGTTAAAGCCACGATCATCACAGGAGCTAATGGCATAAGCTCGGAAAATGACATTGTGAAGTTCATGGCTTATTGGATCTCCACATTTTGTTGAGATACGACCTGTTGAGTCGCATCGACAACTTCTTGAACTGGGATATAGCTGTTGGCCAACCACGCCATGCTTGAATTTGAAATATCAAGGAAGCTTTGTGGATAGATACCGAGCCATAGTAGACCAAAAGCACACACTAACAAAATAACAATCTCACGCGCATTCAAGTCTTTCAATGGGCTTGTATAATTTTGTTTTTGCTCTTCATTTGGCGTACCGAACAATGCTTTGTGAATCAGGATCAAGCCGTAAAGACCTGCCAATACCAAGCTGATTGCTGCCACAATGGTGAAGGCCGGGAATTTGTTGAACGAACCCATCAAAATCAGGAATTCACCAATAAAGTTACCCAAACCAGGAATACCGACAAGCGCAGCAACAAAGAACATCAGGAAGAAAGCAAGGTATGGGAATTGACCGCGCATACCACCCATTAAACGCAAGTCGCGCGTATGAACACGCTCGTACACTTGACCACACATAATGAACAAGGCAGCAGATGACAGGCCATGTGCCAGCATCATGATCATTAAGCCTTGGAAAGTCAGGATATTACCTGCGTAAAGTGCAAGCAATACAAAACCCATGTGCGAAATTGAAGTATACGCCAGCAAACGTTTCATATCGGTTTGCTGGAAAGCACACCAGGCACCGTAGAACACGCCGATTAAACCGAAAATGATCGCGATGTCTGCAAACTGTGCAGAAGCCGCCGGGAAGAATGGCATAACAAAACGCAGCAGACCGTATGCAGCAGTCTTAATCAGAATACCTGCCAAGTCGACAGAACCGGCTGTCGGTGCTTGAGCATGGGCATCTGGTAACCAGCCGTGCAATGGGAACACTGGAAGTTTTACAGCGAAACCAATGAACATACAGATCATCAAGGCATAAGCCACTGATGGCAACTGTGCATCAAGCGTATTCGCCACACCTAACAGGTAGTTGTAATCGAAGCCGATCATGCCAGTCATCATGTATCCGTAAACCACAAGGCCTAGAATACCGATCAGCATGATCAAACCTGCTACCTGGGTATAGATGAAGAACTTGGTCGCAGCGTATACACGTGACTTGCCGTCTGCTCCCTTATGGCCCCATAAGGCAATCAGGAAGTAGATAGGTACCAGCATCATCTCCCAGAAGAAGAAGAACAGGAACAGGTCAATCGCCAGGAATACACCGATGACCCCACCCAAAGACCATAAAAGGTTGAGGTGGAAGAAACCAACGTTCTTTTGAATCTCGCCCCATGAACAGCCTACTGCAAGTACACCCAGTAATGCAGTCAAGCCGACCATAAGCAGTGAAAGACCATCCACCGCCAGGTGAATGTTAATGCCGAGGGTTGAAATCCAAGGCAGCATGAATTCGGCAGACCAAGTTGGAACTTTTGCGCCGAGTTCATAGTGATACGTACCGGAATTCCAAAGCGCAACAGTCAAGCCCAAAGTAATGAGCATACCGAATAGCGCAATGTAACGCGGCAGTTTGTCGTCGAGCTTGTCGACGACCCAGCATACAAAACCTGCAATGAACGGTACGAGGATCAGCGCGGGTAAAATCCAGTTGTTTGTGATTTCCATCTTATTTCCCCACTACCTGAATCACGATCAGGATCATCAGCAACACCACTACACCGAGTGACATACTTGATGCGTATTCACGCAATGAACCTGTTTGACGTGAGCTGGTGAAGCTATGACCACCTTTAACAATGGCAGGAAGCACTAACCACAGGCCGTCAATCGGATCACGACCTAAAATTTTCGCGATAAGCAAATATGGTTTCACAAATACGATGTTATACAACGCATCAAAACCAAGTGCATTACGGCAGATATTAGCAAGGCCAGCACCGAATGAAGTACGGGCAAAACCTTTCACTGCGTTGTAGGCAAAGACAAATAATACGATACCTACCACAAGACCAGCCAATGCAATACCCACAGCGGTATATTCAGCACTATGCATACCATGCATTAAATGTTCATCAACAATAAACGCAGGAATTTTCGCAGCATTTAAGATTGATTCAACCGGTGCTTTCAGGAAGTAAGCCAGACCAGTTGAAAGAACGGCAAGAATCGCAAGAGGAGCCCAATAAGTCGCACCTTTGATTTCGTGATATGGCGTGTTTTCTTTACCAAAGAATACAACCCAGATTAAACGGAATGTATAGATTGAAGTTAAGAATGCACCCGCAACACCTGTCCAGTACAGGCAGTCATAAAGCGCAATAGATTGGCCTTGAACCCATACCGCACCTAGAATTGCATCTTTCGAGAAGAAGCCGATGGTCAAGAATGGAATGGCTGCCAATGCACCGCCACCAATCGCGAAGCAGGCAAACAGGAATTTGTTATGTTTGAACAGGCCACCCATCTTGAAGATGTTTTGTTCGTGATGGTAAGCCAGAATCACCGCACCAGAAGACAAGAATAACAATGCCTTGAAGAATGCGTGTGAAAGCATGTGGAACAGACCCGCCTGGTATGCTTCAGCACCTACCGCCATAAACATATAACCGAGCTGACTCATGGTTGAGTAAGCCAGGATACGTTTGATGTCGGTTTGAACCAATGCAGCAAAACCGGCCACAATCAATGTTACCGCACCAGTGATCGAGATGAACATCATCACTTCTGGTGTCATTTCAAACACGGAGAACATACGGCAGCACAAGTAAACACCTGCGGTTACCATTGTTGCCGCATGGATCAACGCAGAAACAGGTGTAGGACCTGCCATTGCATCGGCCAACCATGTTTGTAATGGAATTTGCGCAGATTTACCGGCAGCACCCAGGAACAACATTAATGATGTCCAGATTGCAAGTGAATGGTCACCCGCCAATACTTGAGGTGCATTGGCAACGATTGTACCAATGTGCAAAGTACCAAACTGCTGGTAAAGCAAGAACAAGGCAATCAGCAAGAATACGTCACCGATACGGGTTACGGTAAATGCCTTGATTGCTGCAAAACCATTTTCAGGGTTTTGATAGTAGTAACCAATCAGCAAGTAAGAGCAAAGACCTACGCCTTCCCAACCCAGGAACAATAACGCCAGGTTATCGCCAAGAACGAGCAGCAACATGCTGGCAACGAACAGGTTAAAGTAAGAGAAGAAACGTGCGAAGTCTTCTTCACCGCGCATGTACCAGGAGGCAAAGATGTGAATCAAGAAACCTACACCGGTGATCATGCCGGTCATCAGCAATGATAGACCGTCCAGGTGCAGGCTCATGCCCGGTGCAAAACCGCCGACATTGAACCAGGTCCAAAGATGTTGAACCTGAGCTACTGAACCATTGTCTACAAAGCCCATGCCGGCAATCAGTGCAAATAAAGCAGATAAACCGACTGAACCTACACCAATAATGGCTGCTACATTTTCAGGAAGCTTATTGCGCCCCGCCGCCAAGAGGACAAAGCCAATGAGCGGAAATAAAATTGTTAAATATAAATAACTCATCCGCGCATCTCACTAGCAGCATCCACATCCAAATGATGGAAGCGATGGTAGAACTGAAGGACGATCGCAAGACCAATACAAGCCTCTGCAGCAGCAAGGGTCAAGATCAGGATGAACATGATTTGTCCATCTGGCTGTAACCAAGCACTACCTGCAAGAACGAACGCAAGTGCTGCTGCGTTCATCATGATTTCAAGGCTCATCAACATAAATAATAGGTTGCGTCGCACCATTACACCGTAAAAACCCAGTGCAAAAAGAATGGTTGCAACGATTAAACCGTGTTCTAAAGGAATGTTGCCCATTATTCTTTTTCCTCTTTTGCACTTGGTTCACGTTTACCTAAGTGGAATGCTGCAACGAGGGCTGCAAGCAATAACATTGCGGCAACTTCGACCAATAGTAAGTAGTGAGTAAAGAGCGCTGTACCTACAGCTTTAGGTCCCACAACTTGAGTGCCCATTACAGGACCTGCTGTTGTGTAATCCGAACCAAGCATCCAAACCAGCACCAAGCCCATCAGGAAACTCATCAATGCTGGATATGCCCATGCAGAAGACGTCAGCCATTTACGTTCCTGTTCAACCGTATGTTGACCAAGATTCAGCATCATCACCACAAACACGAACAACACCATGATCGCGCCGGCATAAACGATAATTTCTAGTGCGCCAGCGAATGGCGCACCAACGATCATGAATATCCCTGCTACTGCAAGGAGGGACACGATCAGGCTTAATAAAGCATGCACAGGATTCGCGTTAGTCACCACACGAACCGTAGAAACAATGGCCACGAGTGCCATCAAATAAAATGGCCACATCATGGTAATAAGCTCCGTACGTCAACAGGCGCACTTTCACGTTGTGCTTGACCTTTATCTTTACCTGTCACTGCCATACCGGTTACACGGTAGAAGTTGTAGTCAGGATATTTACCAGGACCTGAAATGAGCAAGTTTTCTTTTTCGTAGACCAAGTCTTGACGAACGTATTCACTTAACTCGAAATCTGGTGTCATTTGAATTGCTGTCGTTGGACAGGCTTCTTCACACATACCGCAGAAAATACAGCGCGAGAAGTTGATACGGAAAAACTCCGGATACCAGCGACCATCTTCTTTTTCTGCTTTCTGTAAAGAAATACAGCCAACCGGACATGCAACCGCACACAGGTTACACGCCACGCAGCGTTCCTCACCATCCGGGTCACGTGTCAATACAATACGACCACGGAAACGCGGCGGAACAATTTGTTCAGCTGGCACTTCTGGATAAAGAATAGTGTCACGTTTACGTGTCACGTGGCTGAACACCATCCACAATGAACGTACGATTGACCCGAATCCAGCTAGAATTTTATACATTTTGTACTCCCTGCTGTCCTAGGCCTGATTCATCAGAATCACAGCACCAGTCACCAACAAGTTGACCAACGCCAATGGCAAACAAATTTTCCAACCAAAGTTCATCACCTGGTCGTAACGTGGACGCATTAAAGAACCACGAGCCAAGACAAACATCATCACAAAGAATGCTGTTTTGATAATGAACCAGAATACTGGTGGAATAAATGGAATTTCTAGGTTAAATGGTGCTAACCAACCGCCAAAGAATAGAGTGACGATCAATGCTGAAATAAGAACCACGTTGACATATTCTGCAACGAAGAACATACCCCATTTCATACCGCCGTATTCGACGTGATAACCTTCCGCCAATTCTTGTTCAGCTTCCGGCTGGTCAAATGGGTGACGGTGAGTTACCGCAACGCCTGCAACAATAAAGATAATGAAACCCAGGAATTGTGGAATCACGAACCATACATCGCGTTGTGCCTCAACAATTTCACGCATGTTGAATGAACCGGCAATTGCCACCACACCCATCAGCGAGATACCCAGGAACACTTCATAAGAAATGGTTTGAGCCGCAGAACGCAGACCACCCAATAACGCATATTTGTTATTTGAAGACCAGCCACCGAATAGTACGGCATATACTGCAATACCAGCCATTGCCATAAAGAACAACAGGCCGATGCTCATGTCTGCTACGCCCATGGTCGGACTTACAGGAATCACCATGAACGAAAGTACCGCAGTTGCCATGGCAACTGCAGGTGCTAAACGGAAAGTCAGTTTGTCAGCAAACTTAGGTGTCCAGTCTTCCTTGAACATGATTTTCAGCATGTCGGCAACGATCTGGAACATCCCCCCGGGACCAACACGGTTTGGACCGTAACGGTCTTGCCATAACGCAAGTAAACGACGTTCGATGAATGACATCAACGCAGCGACAAGCACCACTACAAGCAAGATTACAATCGCTTGAACAACTGAATAAGCAATTGGCCAGTTCTCAGCCCATAGCGGTGTTTGACGTATAATTTCTTGATTCATGAATTACACTCCTACCGCGACGGATACAGGCTCTGCAAGTGATACCGTTGGTGCAAGACCAACCGGATAACCGATATAACCTGTCGGCAAATATTCGATCACTTGAACTGGAAGGCTGATTGTCGCCTCACCTGCTTTCACAGTAATTTTTTGACCATCTTGAACGTTTAGGCGCGCAGCATCTTGCTCACCTACTGCAAACATGGCTTCAGGAATACGCGATTCCATGGCCGGAGTTTTTACAGTAAATTCACCAGAAGCAAAGATGTGATGCATAGGTACCAAACGGAAGCTTTCAGCATTTGCAAGTACTGCTGCTGGAGCCACGAATGTACGTGCAGGACGTTTAGCCAAACGATCGAATAAACGAATGCCTGAATCACCGCCTTTTAAGTGACCACCCACGTTATCCTGGAATTTGTTCCAGGCTTGTGGAGAGTTCCAGCCTGCAGACCATGCAAACGGAACCAGTGAAGATGGGGTTTCATTACCCACATAACCTTCCATAGAGAATGTTAATGCAGAATCGACATCGATTGGCTGTTTAGGCTCATGCACAGAAAGCGGAGCACGCATTGCGGTACGACCTGAGTAACGACGTGGTTCACGTGCAATTTTCAAGCCATGAATACGGTAACCCGCATCTGGTGCGACATCTTGAATGGCTTCAAGAGCTGGAACATTTTTCACTACAGATTCAATGACATCATCCAGTAATGTCCAGGAAATCGCTTTGCCTTTCACACCGGTTTCAATGGCATGTAACCAGCGCCAAGATTCTTTGATCGCCAGTTCAGGTTTGTAGTAACTTGGGTCATACACCTGATAGAAACGCTGTGCACGGCCTTCTTGAGATACCACAGTACCATCACCTTCCGCGAAGCTTGCAGCAGAAAGTACAATGTTAGCTTTCTTCACAGTTTCAGTTTCAGAGTGATCCAATACAATGACGTCTTTGCCCGAAAGTGCAGCATTGACTTGTGCAGCAGGTAAACGGCGGTAAAGGTCATTTTCCACAATGACAACAGTGTCGTAGTCTTGTGCAAATACTTGCTCCAGGCTTTGACCACCGAAGATTGCCAAGCCCATTGAGTTCACTTCAGGAACCGTCAATGTCAGACCTGCATTTGAACCTAAGTTCTGAGCCACTTGTGCAGCAGCTTCCATAATGGCAGCGTCTTGTAAGCTGGTACCAGAGATGATCAATGGCTTCTTCGCAGCTTTTAAAGTGTCAGCGATGGTTTGTGCAAATGCTTTCGCATCGTCATCAAGACCGGTAACAACTTCGCCTGCAACTGCCGCAGCAACAGCAAAACCTAAACGTGCGATATCGTTTGGAGAAGCCACTACTTCACCTGTCGCAACGTCAGCTAAACGCGTTTGAGTCGCAGCAAGAATGTAGATTGGAGATTTGGCATCTTGCGCAATACGCTGTACCGGTTCAGCCAGCCATTCCTGGGTACGGCGTTCTGCCGCCATTTCTTTGGCTTTGTTTTTCGCAGCCTGGCGAACAGACAAGGCCATACGTGGCGCAGTTTGAGTCAGGTCTTCACCAAGAATCAAGACTGCATCGTAGCTTTCAATTTCACGCATGGTTGGGTTATAAACACCCTCGGTTTGCATGATTGAAGCTGCAAGCTCAACCAGGTTCTGCTCTTTTTGAGCCATACCGGTTGAGTAGCTGTCTTGACCTACAAGTTCGCGAAGCGCGAAGTTCGTTTCAAGCGATGCACGTGGTGAACCAATACCAAGAACTTTTTTGCCCTGGATTTTCTCAATGACGGTATCAAGTGCTGTATCGACTGAAACAGTCGTTACGTTTGCACCATCACGGAATTGTGGCTGACGTGGACGGTCTGCACGGTTCACATAACCTGTACCAAAACGGCCTTTGTCACAAAGGAAATATTGGTTAACGTCACCATTGAAACGGTTTTCTACGCGACGCAGTTCGCCATAACGCTCACCCGGAGAGATGTTACAACCAGAAGAACAGCCTTGGCATACGCTTGGCGCATACTGCATGTCCCACTTACGGTTATAGCGTTCTGAGTGAGTTTTGTCGGTGAATACACCTGTTGGACATACTTCAGTCAGGTTACCCGAGAATTCAGATTCCAAAGTACCTGATTCTGGACGACCGAAATAAACACGTGATGCATTTGCATATACGCCGAAGTCTGTACCACCAGCATAATCTTTATAGTAACGCACACAACGGTAACACGCGATACAACGGTTCATTTCGTGGGAAATGAATGAGCCTAGCTCCTGGTTGTAATGGGTACGTTTAGTGAAACGGTAACGACGACGGTCGTGCTGTGTCATCACGGTCATATCTTGTAAATGACAGTGACCACCTTCTTCACAGACTGGACAGTCGTGCGGGTGGTTGGTCATCAAGAATTCAACAATCGAAGCACGGAAATCTTTGGCTTCTTTGTCTTCAATCGAGATGTAGGTATTGTCAGATGCAGGCGTCATACATGACATGACCAAACGGCCACGCGTATCTTCTGGATTCGCGTATTGAGTCACGGCACACTGACGGCAAGAACCGACAGAACCTAAGGATGGATGCCAACAAAAGTATGGGATATCAATGCCAAGACTCAAACATGCTTGTAGCAAGTTTTCCGAGCCGTTGACTTCATACGATTTGCCATCGACATGAATTGTAGCCATAGTCGAATTCCTTAAGCTTGTTCTACGGAGCTAACTTGAGCGGCGGCATTAACTACCTTCGCTTCAAATTCGCCACGGAAATGTTTGAGTGCGCCCATAAGCGGTTCCATCGCACCAGGTGCGTGAGCACAGAAAGTCTTACCAATCCAAAGCTTACGAGTCAGTTCTTGTAAGTGATCGATATCTTCTTTCTTGCCTGTACCATCTTCCAGTGCTTTAAGCGCTTTAACCGCCCAAGGTAAACCGTCACGACAAGGGGTACAGAAACCACATGATTCTCGTGCAAAGAATTCTTCCAGGTTACGTGTTGCTGAAACCATACATTGGGTTTCATCAACTACCATGAGCAAACAGGTACCTAAACGTGAACCTGCTTTCATGATGCTTTCCGCATCCATAGGAAGATCGATATGCTCGGCAGCCAGGAAGTCAGTCGATGCACCACCTGGTAACCATGCTTTCAGCTTTAAGCCGTCACGCATACCACCGGCATGCTCTTCGATCACTTCACGTGCAGTGGTACCAAATGGAAGTTCCCAAAGACCCGGGAATTTCACCTTACCTGAGGCACCGTAAATTTTGGTACCTGGATCTTTTGATTTACCTTCAGATAAACCGATATACCATTCTGGACCACGCAGCATAATGGCTGGCAAGTTGTTGTAGGTCTCTACGTTGTTGACAATCGTAGGACGGCCCCAAGCACCTGCAACTTGCGGGAATGGCGGTTTGGTACGCGGATTGGCACGACGGCCTTCAAGCGAGTTAATCAATGCAGTTTCTTCACCACAGATATAACGGCCCGCACCGGTATGCACATGCAATTCGAAATTCCAGCCAGTTCCGAGGATGTTATCCCCCAGGTAACCTTTAGCACGAACTTGCTCAAGCGCTTCGTTAAGATACTTCGCAGCTTCGATATATTCACCACGAATGAAGATGTAACCTTGAGTTGCTTCTAAGGTATAAGCAGCAATCAGCATCCCTTCAATCAGTTGGTGTGGAAGATCTTCCATCAGCAAACGGTCTTTGAAGGTACCCGGTTCCATCTCATCGGCATTACAAATCAGGTAACGTGGACCCGAGTTGTCATTCGGCGCCATCAACGACCATTTAATTCCTGCCGGGAAACCTGCACCACCACGGCCTTTTACAGTCGCCGCTTTAATGACTTCAAGCACTTCTTTCGGTTGCATGCCAATCGCTTTTTTAAAGCCGGCATAACCTTCCAGCGCTTCGTAATCATCGGCATTACGAACATTGGCTTGTTTGCTTAAACGCCATGTTAATGGGTGAGTTTCCGGGTTACCGTCGCCATAAATTGGTTTTGGTTCAGTATTCATACATACTTCTCCAAGAGCTGTTTAACCGAAGTCACTTCAACCAGACCATGAGTATCTTCATCAATCATTAAGGTTGGACCTTTGTCACAGTTACCTAAGCAGCAAATTGGCAGCAAAGTGAAACGACCATCCGCTGTGGTTTGGCCAAACTGAATGCCCAGCTCACGCTGGAAGGCTTCTGCCAAAGTTTCCGCACCCATCAAGAAACATGCAATCGAGTCACACAATAAAATTACGTGACGACCGACCGGTTGACGGTAAATACGGTTATAGAATGTCGCAACGCCTTCTAAATCTGCAAGGCTCATGCTCAGCATTTGAGCAATTGCATTCATTTGTGCGTCGTCTACCCAGCCATTACGGCGTTGTACACATTTCAGCGCATCCAGACATGCGGCACGCGGGTACGGGTAGTGGCCCATGTGATGTTCAATTTCATGGATTTCGTCCGCAGTTAAAATCCCTTCAACATTCACACGTGGCTTTTTATCAGTCAAAATCATCATAATGCGTTTACCCCTTAGCGATCCACGTCAGCCATTACGACGTCAATTGTCGCTAAATAAATGATTAAGTCAGATACTAAACTGCCATTAATCACAGAAGGCATTTGCTGTAAGTGCGTGAAAGTTGGTGTACGGATACGGGTACGGTAACTCATGGTTGACTTGTCTGAAGTCAGGTAGTAGTTAGACGCACCTTTCACCACTTCCGCCATCACAGATGCTTCACCTGCAGGCATTACAGGACCCCATGACACGCTTAAGAAGTGCGTAATCAAGGTTTCAATATCTTGTAATGTCTTGTCTTTTGGTGGTGGAACAGCCAGTGGATGGTCTGCTTTGTACGCACCAGAAGGCATGTTGTCCAAGCACTGCTTGATGATTTTCAGTGACTGTTCGATTTCACGGAAGTGAACGATTACGCGCGCGTAAGCATCGCCTTCGTATTCAACCGGCACGTCGAAGTCGTAGTTTTCATAACCACTATAAGGACGGTATTTACGTACGTCGAAGTCAATACCTGTAGCACGTAAACCAGTACCTGTTACACCCCAAGCCAATGCCGATTTTGCATCGTATTGCGCAACATTACGGGTACGGCCGACAAACACCGAGTTTTTCAATGCCGCTGTGTAGTACTCGTTCAGACGTTTTGGCATCCAATCAAGTAATTCACGAACTAACTTATCCCAGCCATTTGGCAAGTCATGTGCAGTACCGCCAATACGGAACCATGCCGGATGCATACGGTAACCGGTAATCGCTTCTACGATGTCATAAACTTTTTGACGGTCAGCAAACATATAGAATACTGGGGTCATACCGCCGGCATCCTGAATTGCAGTACCGATATATAACAAGTGGTTATTGATACGGAACAATTCAGACATCATGACGCGGATACATTGTGCACGGTCAGGAACAGTAATTCCCGCAAGTTGCTCCACGCCCATCACATAAGGCATGTTTTGCGCACAACCACCCAGGTAGTCAACACGGTCGGTATACGGAATGAATGAATGCCAGGTTTGACGCTCAGCCATCTTTTCCACACCACGGTGGTGATAACCGATATCCGGCACACAGTCTTTTACTTCTTCGCCGTCCAACTGCAAGATCACACGGAACGCACCATGCGCAGATGGATGGTTAGGACCCAGGTTCAGGAACATGAAGTCTTCATCGGCGTTACCGCGTTTTAGGCCCCAGTCTTCTGGAACGAAACGAAGGTGTTCCTGTTCAAAGTCCTGCTTCGCCTGGTTCTGCATATACGGGGTATATTCAGTCGCACGCGCAGAATATTCTTTACGTAACGGGTGACCTTCCCAGTATGTCGGCAACAAGATACGACGGAGCATTGGATGCCCTTCGAAGTTGATACCAAACATGTCGTAAGCTTCGCGTTCGTACCAGTTGGCATTTGGCCAGATGTTGGTTGCTGTTGGAATGTTGAGATCGCTCTCACTCAAGGCAACTTTAATACGAATGTCGGCATTACGCTCTAGCGACAACAAGTGATAGAACACAGTGAAGTCCGACGCAGGCAAACCGTCACGGTGAGTACGCAAGCGCTCATCTACCGCAGACAAGTCGAACAGCATCACATAAGGACGTTCTACTTTCCGCAAGAACATTAAGACTTCTTGCACACGTGCGCGCTCAACCCAGACTGTTGGAAAGTCTTCAAAAGTCGTTTGCACAAAGAAGTTCTCACCAAATTTGGTTTTGAGCTCTTCTATAATTGCAAATGCTGGGCGTGAATCAACTGGTGTTGATTCTGGCATAGCAATGTCAGTTTCAGCCATTGGCTTGGCTTCCTATTTAATACAAATTCAGTCAACCTTAAACGACAATTACACCCAGACCGGGTGCATCAATATTTTGTCGCTCAGATTATTTAATTTCATCCATAGAGCGTAAGTTTTTCACTGCAATACGTTCAGCATTCTTACGGTCACGTTCTGGCTGCATCTTTGGCTTATACACTGGCTGAAGATCATCACCAATCACCGCTGAAAGTGGACGGCGCTCTAATTGAATTTGGTCTTGTAACAACATTAATGCTTGCAATAATGCTTCAGGACGTGGCGGACAGCCCGGGATGTACACATCGACAGGGATGATTTTATCCACACCTTGTACAACCGAATAAATGTCGTACATACCACCCGAGTTTGCACAAGCACCCATTGAAATTACCCATTTAGGCTCTAACATTTGCTCGTATAAACGCTGGATTACAGGTGCCATTTTCACGAAGCAGGTCCCTGCAACGATCATTAAGTCCGCCTGACGTGGCGAAGCACGAATAACCTCGGCACCGAAACGCGACATATCATGCACACCCGTCAAAGTGGTTGCATATTCTACGTAACAGCATGAAGTACCAAAGTTAAAAGGCCATACAGAGTTTTTACGGCCCCAGTTTACAGCTGTATGCATTACATCCTCTAAACGAGTCATGAACACATTTTTATTCACTTCTTCTTCAAGCGGATCTGTAACGATTTGACGCTCTTGAAGTGGATATTGATCAGCATCCGGATTCGCACGGGTTAATGTATATTTCATTCCCGGGTTACTCCTTACTAGATGATGTAGTCGCAGATTTTTTCACACGACCAGATGATTGAGCTGGAATCTGACCTGTAGGGTCAACAACCAACTCTTCAATAGAATTGAAGCGTGTAATGTCGGCAAGGTTCATATTCGGTGAACCCACTTTCGATTTCATCACTGCCGCTTTGAGACGATCGGTTGGTGCCCAGTTTAATGCCCCTACAGCAATGGCATAAATCAAAGCAATCAATAAATCGACCACAAAAATCACAACGGTGGTAAAACCGAACCAACCTACTTCACGAACTGATGTAGCCCATGCGTAGAGATACAGTGCTTCCAGGTCAAATACCACAAAGAAAATAGCAACCAAGTAGAACTTTGCAGACAAGCGGATGCGTGCTCCACCCGCACCTACTACACCTGACTCAAATTGCTCTTGCTTTGCACGGCCCCATGATTTACCCCCAAGGAGTAAAGGAACTGTGAGCATAAAGACACAAAGAAATGTAACGCCGATCACGAAGGCAATAATTGCCCAATCGTATGGAGTAATGGCACTCATGCGGGGATAACTCCTGGCAGGCCTAATTTATTAACAAAGAATGTATGTATTGGCCTTCAAATACACCAAACACAAAATTAATCCCGCCAATTGTACCTGATTTATGATTTCACTTGCTAGCTTATAAGCCTTAGTCTTTTGGATGATTTTTTCGGCATTACTGCTTTTAATTTGCATTTATTCCTTTACAGTACACCTTAATCGTTTTATTTAATAAAAACGATTATTTTTATTAAATTTTCTCACATTAAGATTTTTTGAGGAAATCTTGCCCATTTATTTTTCAATCTAAAAATGCATTATTGCTGAATATTCTATCAATTTTAAAAGCCCAGTTTATTTTGAGTATTTATTTAAAAAATGATTGGATCCACGAAAACTGACTAAATTTTATACCGAATTAAAAATAACCACCCTTCTTTGCTTTATAAGCTACCTCATATTTTTTGCATAAGCTGCTTTATTCTTGTGGCTTTTTTGCAACACTTTGACATGCGTTTAACAGTTTGTGATATTTGTATTGAAAACTCAAAAAGTGAATAGACAGGAGAAACTATAATGACATTAAAATATGCCCATGAATCTGAATATTTCTTCTTTGCACAACTGTTAGTGCACCATGTGGAAAGATACATTGATAAACACCCAGATGCACGTGATGCCATTTTTGACCTGCGTGATATTTATGATCTTTTCCGCCAGGACTTTGCCTCCACCACCACCAATCTCGAAGCTATTTTAAACGTTGCCGATGAATACAGAGTCGAAACATTAAATGGGGACCAGAAATTGATTAGCCATTATGCAATTGACCCCAAAAACAATTCCTTGCTGCTAGATTTCAATGCCGATGCCCTTGCCAGTTTAAAACAGGGAAAAAGCCTGATTGAACCAGATGCCACCAGTCATGAATAAGACTAAAAAAAGCACCGGATTCGGTGCTTTTTTATGAGCTAAAATTCTGTATTCAGGATCCCGTCTTTTACAACATGGGCTTTCTTTTTGCTTTTATTAAAGCGTTGCACAGGCCATGACATGGTGAAGCGTGCCCCACCTAAAACCGGGCTTTGATCAACTTCAATTTTCCCACCAAACCAGTAAGCAATACGGCTCACAATGGACAGACCTAAACCATAGCCCCCGGAAGCACGGGTACGGCTATCATCCAGACGGGCAAAGGCTTCAAAGATGCGCTGACGCTCTTCCTCAGGAATACCAGCACCGTCGTCCTCCACCTGGACATAGGCCAGTCCTGCATCATTGATGCCACCACTGACAATTACTTTATGATCACAATAGCGAACTGCGTTGCCGACCAGATTTTGCACCACACGATGCAAGTAACGCCGCTCGGCATCCACCACCACACTAATAGGTGGCGCTTTGAGTTCAATTTCTTTTTGAGTTTTTAATGCTTCGGTTTCAATCACCACCTGATCCAGCACTTCAAACAGCACGATTTTTTCAAAGTCTAAAGAAGGTGTACCCTGCTCCAGCTTTGCATAGGTCATGATTTCATCAATCAAGGTGTTGAGCGCTTCAATGTCCTTATCAATCTGTTCGACCTGCTGCAGACGATACTCATAGTCATCTTCTTCGGCCAGCATTTCCATGCCGAAACGAATGCGTGCCACAGGCGTACGCAGTTCATGCGAAACTGCTCGCATCAGCTCGCGCTGCGCTTCAATCAAACGCTGAATATGATCGGACATGCTGTTGTAATTGGTCGCCAGGCTAGCCATTTCATCAGTACCATCGACCGGCAAACGCAAGGTCATGTCACCCGATTTCATGCGATGCAAGGCGTAATTCACCTCGCGTAAGCGACGCTGCATCGGCACCAGCAAGCCATACACCCCAAGGCTTAACACAAACAAACTGAGCAAGGTAATGCCTGCAGCCAACTGGAAAGGCATCCAGTTAAATAATGGGACAGGCCCTAAAACCAGCACCTCGGAAGGTGAGCTGGGCATAGGCGAAACAATCGAGATGGTGGTACCCCGAACCGAAGCATTGTCACGGTACAGAATAATACTGTGATCCAAGCGAAGCCGGCCAATTTGTTCGGAATCGAGCGGCAGGTTTTGCACTTTTTCAATAGCAATAGGATAAGAAAAATTCGATTGAATTTTGGCGAGATATTCTTTTTCCTGCCCAGGGTAATACACCAGATAATCCAGAATAAAAATCGGCAAGGCTTTCATCTGGCGCTCGCCTATTTTATTCACTTTCACATACAGCAAATGGCGGGGATCATCTTTCAGGCCAATAATGATATAGGCAATGGAATTTTCTGCATCGTAACGGACAGCTGCTTTACGCTCTTCAATCCGCTTTCTCTCGGTACGGGATAAATCCACCTTAGCTGCTTCAACATAATAAATTGGCAACTCAAGCAAATCAGATGCATCAGAAATCCAATCTTTTTTCTGCTGTTCATTCGGCTGTCGGGCAATGCCCTCGCTAATAATATAGGAAATTCCGTCGGTTAAAGATTCACGATACTCTTGCGCACGCTGGTAATTGATGATTTGTACCAACAGATAGCCAAATAAGGCGACCAAGGCCACTAAAATCACCAACCCCGCATAAATGCGCAAGAATATACTGTGTTTAAACACGAAGCTGTCCTATAAAATTAGCAGGCAGACATTAAAGACCGGTTTCTTTAACGAACAAATACCCCTTACTACGTACCGTTTTAATACGTTTTGGATTTTCAGGATCATCGCCAATTTTTGGACGGATACGTGAGATACGTACGTCAATTGAACGGTCCTGACCGTCATATTCAATACCGCGCAAACGCTCAAAAATATCTTCACGGGAAAGAATACGACCTGCATTTGAAGCCAGCAACCATAACAGGTCATATTCAGCGCTGGTGAAGTCAACCAAGTCGCCATTCAAAGTCACTGATCGGCCACCATTATCGATGACAAGATCATCAAATTCTATACGTTGAGCCACTTCATCTTCAGGAGCCTTGTCTGTACGGCGCAGCAAGGCACGGATACGGGCAAGCAACACGCGTGGTTGAACAGGTTTGGCGACGTAGTCATCCGCACCCATTTCCAGACCCAACACCTGGTCCATGTCTTCAGTACGTGCGGTCAGCATTAGAATCGGCTGATGATAATGTGGACGCACTTCACGACAAATGGTTAAACCATCTGCACCCGGTAACATGACATCAAGTACCACCAAATCCGGTTGTTCAGCAATGATACGACGAATTGCACGATTACCGTCAGGTTCTACCCCAACTTCCAATCCATTACGGATAAGGTATTCTTGAGTCAAACGTGCAAGACGTTCATCGTCTTCAACAATTAAAATTTTAGGTAACTTTTCTTCTTGGCTCATAAAATGCCCCTTTATATTGGATTAAGGTATCCTTAAAAATCCATTGGATACGCTTTAATATATTCAGCAATATACACACGTTTACATTGTAAACAAGATACCGTTCACCAAACTGATACATCAAAGTAGCATTTTGTTATATTTTTTTTAAACATTGAATTTATTGAAATTTTCATATTCCAGTGATTTTCACACAAATTGAAGAAATATTTAGTTACAAAATGTCTATTTTTTAATCCATCCTGCTATTTGCACAGTTTCTGACTAGTTAGCTCATTTCTTTTAAGTTATCCACAATGTTATCTATAAGCACATTTTTTTAGCTTTGTTATGCTATGCCTTGCCTGATAAGGCTTATAGAAAAATCAATAAAAATAGCAATATTTTTACAGAGATTAATGCATGTACTAAGAAAAATATTTAGCAAAATGTCAATATTGATCTACCCTAAATTTTCCCGTATCTTGTGTTCAATTAATTTTAAAACCACTAGGTCTTGTGTTTATTCCTCAAATACTGTGGCATAAAATTTGCCCAGTTCAAACGGTCCATAAACATAAAAATAGATGACAATGGAGCTATGCTAAATGAGCGTAATCACTTCAACTCCTGGTCAACTTCAGGTGATTAAACGCACCGGTGATGTTGCCACTTTTGACGCAGAGAAAATTTCTGTAGCGATTGGTAAAGCTTTTTTGGCTGTAGAAGGCCAGCAAAGCGCAGACTCTAGCCGTATTCATGATCGTATCGAGCAATTGACTGAAATGGTGATGAATACGTTTAACCGTCGTTTACCGTCAGGCGGCACGATTCATATTGAAGAAATTCAAGACCAGGTTGAACTTGCTCTCATGCGTACAGGTGAACAAAAAGTTGCACGTGCGTATGTCATCTACCGCGAACAACGCTCTGAAGCACGTAAACAGACTGGCGCTCATCACCATCCGACTTTACAAGTGACTGCTGCCAATGGTCAGCTTAAACCGCTTGACCTGGGCGCACTAGAAGCACATGTGGCAAAAGCAGCTGAAGGCCTGGAAGGTATTGACGTTAAAGCCATTGTCGATGAAACCGTAAAAAACCTGTATAACGGCGTAAAAGAGTCCGACATCTCTACAACAATGATGATGGCGACGCGTACCCGTATTGAACAAGAACCCAACTATACTTATGTGACTGCTCGCCTGCTTCGTGACAATCTTGTGGCAACCGGTTTGGAGTTCCTGGGTTTAAGTACTGACACTCTAGAAAATGACGCTTTAGAAACCTTCCTGAAAAAAGGTGTAGAGCTGGATCTGTTATCAGCAGATCTATTGAATTTTGATCTGGCAAAACTGGCAGCAGCGATTCAGCCAGAACGCTCGAACCAGTTTACCTATTTAGGTCTGCAAACCTTATTTGACCGTTACTTTATCCACTCTGACGGCATCCGTTTCGAATTACCGCAATTGTTCTTTATGCGTGTGTCGATGGGTCTTGCGTTAAATGAAGATGACAAAGAAGCACGTGCCATCGAATTCTATAACTTGCTGTCCAGCTTCGACTACATGGCATCTACACCTACCCTATTCAACTCTGGTACTTTGCGTCCACAGTTGTCGAGCTGTTACTTAACAACCATTGCCGATGACCTTTATAACATTTATGGTGCAATGCGTGACAACGCGATGCTGTCTAAATGGGCTGGCGGTTTAGGTAATGACTGGACCCCAGTTCGTGCCTTGAACTCATACATCAAAGGCACTAACGGCAAGTCTCAAGGTGTTGTACCGTTCCTGAAAGTTGCCAACGATACGGCTGTTGCGGTAAACCAGGGTGGTAAGCGTAAAGGTGCAGTGTGTGCATACTTAGAAACCTGGCACCTGGATATCGAAGAATTCCTGGAACTGCGTAAGAACACCGGTGATGACCGTCGTCGTACCCATGACATGAATACTGCAAACTGGGTTCCAGACCTGTTCATGCAACGTGTCTTTGAAGATGCTGAATGGACATTGTTCACGCCATCTGAAACGCCAGATCTTCACGATTTAACCGGTCAGGCATTTGCTGAACGCTATGCTTACTATGAAAGCATTGCCAAAGAAGCCGACATGCTGCACAAGAAAGTGCGTGCCAAAGACTTGTGGCGCAAAATGCTGTCTATGCTGTTTGAAACCGGCCATCCTTGGATCACATTCAAAGACGTATGTAACTTGCGTTCACCGCAACAACACGTAGGCGTGGTGCATTCATCTAACTTGTGTACAGAAATTACGCTAAACACAAACCAAGACGAAATTGCGGTATGTAACCTGGGTTCGATTAACCTGGTACAGCACGTTCAAGGTGGTGTACTCGACCGTGAGAAGTTGGCGCGCACTGTAAAAACAGCCGTTCGCATGCTCGATAACGTCATCGACATCAACTACTACGCTGTTCCGCAGGCAAAAAATTCGAACCTGAAACACCGTCCGGTCGGTATGGGTATCATGGGCTTCCAAGATGCTTTATATGAAATGAAACTGGCTTACGGTTCTGATGCTGCGGTTGATTTCGCTGACGAATCTATGGAAGTCATTTCTTACTATGCAATCCAGACTTCTAGCGACCTTGCACTTGAACGTGGTGCTTACGAAACATTTAAAGGATCACTTTGGGATCAAGGCATCCTGCCAATCGATTCTTTAGACATCGTGGCGAAATCACGTCCAGAACGCATGTTCGAAGTTGACCGTACACAACGTCTGGACTGGGACACTTTACGTGCCAAAGTTCAAAAAGACGGTATGCGTAACTCAAACGTAATGGCGATTGCACCAACTGCAACCATTTCGAACATCTGTGGCGTGTCTCAGTCGATCGAACCAACGTTCCAGAACTTATATGTGAAATCAAACCTTTCTGGTGAATTCACAGTAATCAACCCGTACCTGGTACGTGCGTTAAAAGATCGCGGTCTTTGGGATTCAGTGATGGTCAACGACCTGAAACATTTCGAAGGTTCTGTTCAGAAAATTTCACGTATTCCTGAAGAGCTTAAAGCGATTTTCGCAACTGCGTTTGAAGTTGAACCACGCTGGATTGTGGATGCTGCATCACGTCGTCAAAAATGGATCGACCAGGCTCAGTCGCTTAACCTGTACATCTCTGGTGCAAACGGCAAGAAACTTGACCTGACTTACAAAATGGCATGGTTACGTGGTCTTAAAACAACGTATTACCTTCGCGCATTGGGTGCAACGTCTGCCGAGAAATCGACCATTAACACTGGCGCACTAAATGCAGTTAAACCTGCCACTGTTGCAGCGCCTGTTACTGCTGCGGTAGCGCCTGAAGTGAAAGCTGAAGAAGACGGTTTTGCTCAAGCAGCACCAGTACCAATGGCATGCTCAATTGACAATCCTGATTGTGAGGCTTGTCAGTAACTAACTAAAGGTATCTAACTCAGAATAAAGGCTACGCCTGTAGCCCCTCTGACTTTTGAAACGTAAGGCTACGTTGGCATAGTTATTTCGAGAAAATAATTATGAAAGAAAAAATAGATATCTTTGGTTGGAAGTACCAACTTTCTGAAAGTGAAATGCACTTTCTTCAAGCAATTATGGTTTTTTTCGTAATGTGCTTGATCATCTTAAAAGGTTTAACAACGCCTTTTGCTTACAAAGTATACGGAGTAAGCATAGCTGGATGGTGTGTATATTTTTTTAAAAGTTTATTTAGTTGAAATTCATTAGTGGATTTCAACTTCCATTGATAATAAAGGAACCCACCATGCTCCATATGACCCATAACTACCTGTTAGGACTTATTGCCTTGGTGGTTTCCTTTTGTTTTACCTTTTACGTGCCGATTGGTTATTTCTGGTTTAAAGCACGTCAACAGCGTAATCAAAATAAGTAGTGAGGATATTTGCTCTTCCGTACAAAACAAGAGCACTCATCGACAAAACTTAATTTTGCTTACACAGAATAAGCGTATAGTAGACATCTTCGTTTGTGAGATGTCAGATAACAGATATAAGCATCGAAGAGAGAATTGATATGTCTATCCTAAGTTGGGACGATTTCGAAGATGATTCGCAAAAACCGGCTTCACCTGAACACAAGTCTGCGCCCGTCGAACCGCAAAAAGCGGCTCATACACAAGTGGTATCTGATGCACGCAACGAACCGACGCGTGTGGCAGCTGCACAACCCCTTAGAGCCACTCAAAACCGAGGATCAGATCCAACCGATTCATTGGCAAGAGCATCTGCTTCCCTAGATAACCTTGACGTTGCTCCGGGTCTGGAAGAGCTTGAAATGGGCGCTCAGCGTGTACAGGTTGACGATAAAGCCATGATCAACTGTCGTGCCGACCTGAATCAGTTGGTTCCATTCAAATACGAATGGGCTTGGCAAAAATATCTGGACGGTTGTGCCAACCACTGGATGCCACAAGAAGTCAACATGAACCATGACATCGCACTTTGGAAGTCTGAAAATGGCTTGACTGAAGATGAGCGTACCATCGTCATGCGTTCGCTCGGTTTCTTCTCGACTGCAGACTCACTGGTGGCAAACAATCTGGTCCTGGCGATTTACCGTCACATTACCAACCCGGAATGCCGTCAGTACATCTTGCGTCAAGCCTTTGAAGAAGCGATTCACACTCATGCTTACCAGTACTGTATCGAGTCGCTAGGTATGGATGAAGGCGAAGTCTTCAACATGTACCGCGAAGTACCGTCCGTGGCACGTAAAGCGGCTTGGGGTCTGAAATATACCCAGTCTTTAAGTGATCCTACCTTCAAAACCGGTACACCTGAAAATGACCAGATCTTGCTTCGCAACCTGATCGCGTTCTACTGTGTACTTGAAGGCATTTTCTTCTACTGTGGTTTCAGCCAGATTCTGTCTATGGGCCGTCGTAACAAGATGAACGGTGTTGCCGAGCAATTCCAGTACATTTTACGTGACGAGTCGATGCACCTGAACTTCGGTATCGACATGATCAACCAGATCAAGATCGAAAACCCAGGTTTATGGACGACCGAGTTCCAGGAAGAAATCATCCAGATGATTCTTGAAGGCACAATGCTTGAAATCGAATACGCACGTGACACCATGCCACGCGGTGTACTTGGCATGAACGCGGCGATGATGGAAGAATACCTCAAGTTCATCTGTAACCGTCGTTTAGCGCAACTTGGTTTGCCTGAACAGTTCGCTGGTGTGAATAACCCATTCCAGTGGATGTCGGAGATGATGGACTTGCGTAAAGAGAAGAATTTCTTCGAGACGCGTGTAACGGATTATCAGACTGGCGGTGCGTTAAGCTGGTAAGCAAGCACAAAAGCGGAATCTAATGATTCCGCTTTTTTCTTCAAATAAAAATAATGGTGAATAAAAATGAGTAAAGGTAAAAATCAACATGTCGTTCCACATACTGATGGATGGGCTGTTAAAGGTGCAGGTAATTCTAAAGCAACTAAAGTAACCTCTACACAAGCTGAAGCAATTAAAGTTGCTGAAAATATTGCTCGTAATCAAAAATCTGATACTAAAATTCATGGTACAAATGGACAAATACGTGCCGGCAATAGCTATGGTAATGATCCTTGCCCACCTAAGGATATAAAATAATCCAATTCTAAAAAATCCCCCTTCAATAGCGGGATTTTTACTCAAAACAGAAAAATCTCAATAAAATATTTTATTAATACAGTAACTTAAAAAAGTACCAAGTTTGAATTTTTATCATTTCTGCTATAGTGATATGCAATAATCAGGCTAAATTTATAACATATACTATAAAAATAGAGGCTAATAATGAAAGGAACAATTCTGGATTATTCAATCCAAACCAATACAGGCATTATCAGTGGCGACGACCAAAACCGCTATAACTTTACTGGTGCAGAATGGCGCGGTCAGCGTCCGCCTAATCGTGGTGAACATGTCGATTTTGCTGTCGACAATGCCGGCAATGCCACTCAAATCTATATTGCCCTCAACCGCAACAGCACCATGCAAACCCTGTCCGAACAACTCGATAAAATTTCCAACCAGAATCAATCTGAAGAACAGTTCAATATGATGGACTGGTTTGTAAAATGCCTGAAAAATTATGTCACTTTTGATGGACGTGCACGCCGTAAGGAATTCTGGTTCTTTATGCTGGTTTCTTTCATTTTGGGCATCATCGTTCAAATCATTGATGCAATACTCGGTACAGACAAAATGTTGAATGGATTATTAAATTTGGCATTATTCCTGCCAAGCCTAGCCGTAGGTGCCCGTCGTTTACATGACACAAACCGGTCCGGATGGTGGCAGCTTCTTGCGCTGACCGTTATTGGCATCATTCCTCTCATTATCTGGTGGGCTTCGGACACCAAACAGGAAAACAATCAGTGGGGATAACCTGCTAAATAAAACAGATAAAAGGGCTATATTGCCCTTTTTCAATAAAATTAGCCGTATTTTCGAGCAAAATCTTCATCTGAAGTACATAAGTAAATGATGAACTCAATGAAAGCGACAAGTGCAGGAATAAAGGTCCAGCAGAAAATCAGGTAAACAATGCCCCAACCAATTTGCCCCAAATAAAATTTATGAATACCAAAGCCACCCAGGAAAAAGGCTAAAATTGCAGCCACAATCCTGTTTTTTTCGCCCACCTGATTGGTAAATGCAGATGCTGAACTCAGGACATAAATGTCATTGGCCTGACCGGTTCCATCCACAGTAAAATCGACTTTCTGACCCCGGGCAGGTGGAATTTGCCCACGCCAGCCCGCTCCAGAAAACTGATAATGGTTTTGATCATCCCCGCTAATGACACCCGAATTACTCTGAATGGAAAAATCTAATATCTGCCCTTTCATAAAAACCCTTATTTTTCTTTATATTGGCTTTTAAATCATACGTTCAATCACTCACTTTTAAAACTTTTTTAATCACATTACCCTAGCCTGTTAGCTTCGTTTTTTCTTTTGGGTAATTTTTTAACAGATAAAAAGCTCTCTAACCATTTGATATCTTAAAGTGTAAAAATTTGAATTTAAAAATGGTATAACAAGATTTACGTTCCTATTCAAATCTATAACAAAATTAGATAAACCCAAGTAAACTCAAAAACTTAAAATAGATAAATACAAAAAATGACCACATGAAAATCATCTGTTAAAACAAGCATTAAAAATTTAATGGCAATTTAATTGGAGGAAAATTTACCGCCTGTTTCCGAAAGGAACAATCATTGTGAAAGAAATAGCAATCATGCCCTCTTTATATTTTTCTTGAAAGGTGATGATGAATGGACATACCTACTGAATATCCTCTATTTCAATGCCGTTATCTTCCCCGCTATTTCATCGGGCTGATCTTTATTCCTGCCATATTTATTGTTTTAGCTCAACACTCACTCAGCAGCTACACCAGGGTTCACGATTTCAGCAGCCTGATTCAGTATTTATTGCATCAGTCCATGCCGGGTTGTCTTGTTCTGACACTGGTCATCATGCTGGCATTGATTGCAATAAATATGAAACTGGTCGTCACCAGCCAAAGCATATCCATACAAAGTTTTGGAATAAAGCTCAATAACATGGTACAGCGCAACAGGCTCTTAAAGACCCAGCTTTACTCCTCTTATATCTCAAGGTATCGTGCACATAAGCCACTTACAGCAAAAGCATTCGGCCAAGAGCAACTGTGGAAAGTGAGTCGTCTCGGATTTATTCTAAAACCCGAGTTTCGCAAGCAATATAAAATGGCACATATAGATCTAAATATGCTCAATAAAGACAACCGAAAAAAACTGATTCAGATTTTAGCAAAGCATTATGATTTAGACCCTAAATTTTTTTTAGGTAGAGCACAACTGGCCAGACAGAAATTACAGCACAAGCTTCGATAAAAAAGCGCTCTCGGCGCTTTTCTATTGAGTTCTATTTAAGCAGGAATACGCAGTACCTGCCCGGGAAAAATGTCATCCGCATCTTTTAACAAGGGACGGTTAGCCTCGAAGATTTTGTTGTATTGATTGACATCCCCATAATATTCTTTTGCAATTCTGGACAAGGTATCGCCCGATTTAACCGTATAGAATTTACTTTCCGGAGCAGGCGTAACCACTGTCATTTGGTCATCGACTTTAGCCACATGATCGATATTCCCTACAGCCAGGACAATTTTTTCGCGGTCGGCCTGGCTTTGTACTTGCCCCTTAATGGTCGCCAAATCGCTGCTGCCATTATAAGTCACCGACAAACCGGTCACCGGCAAGCCTAAAGCTTTAATATGTCCCAGAAGCTTGTTTGCAATTTCTTGTGCAGAAGGTTCTGCTGGAGTAGGTGATGCGGCCGGAGCTGGCTGCGGTTCTGCTGGTGCCGTATTTTTTTTACCAATACCTTTTACAAAATCGAAAAGACCCATTGTATTTCTCCATCATTATTATTCATGCGATTTGAAATAGCGCCCTTTTTTTATACCTAAAATTTATTCGCTGAAAGGTTGTCTTTGGTCAGGCAACAGTAAAGATATGTAATTATGATTTTGATCATGAATAAAAATAAAAAAGCCACCTAAAAGGTGGCTTCTTCATATTCAGCAGAGCTGAAACAACAATTAACCTAGTTTCTTAGAAACATAGTCAATCGCTGATTGAACAGTTGTGATTTCGTTAGAATCTTCATCAGGGATAGTGATGTCAAAATCATTTTCGAAAGACATAACAAGCTCAACTAAGTCCAAAGAGTCAGCACCTAAGTCATCCATGAAAGATGCTTCGTTTTTGATTTCTTCAGCTTTAAGACCAAGTTGTTCTGCAACCGCTTGTTTGATACGTAGTTCGATATCGCTCACAGGAATTCTCCTCATTGCTTGTGGCGTTTTTAATGCCGTTAGTTTAATTGAATATATTATTTTTGCAAAGTTTATACTTGAGCTTAGCTCATGTATAGACCACCATTTACATGTAAAACAGTACCAGTGATATAGCTTGCTTTCTCACTCGCTAAAAAACTCACGGCATTTGCGATATCTTGTGGATCACCTAAACGGTTTAAGGCCACTTGATCACTCATTTTTTTACGAATGTCTTCGCTTAATTGATCCGTCATTTCCGTTGCAATAAAACCAGGTGCCACGGCATTCACGGTAATTTGGCGGCTACCCATTTCTTTTGCAAGACTGCGGCCAAACGCCTCTATGCCTGCTTTGGCAGCAGAATAGTTGGCTTGTCCCGGGTTTGCAAAGTGGGCTACAACAGAACTGATGTTAATAATGCGGCCAAAACGCGCTTTGGTCATACCTTTTAAAACACGTTTAGACAGACGGTATACGGCTTTCAAATGAATGTTGAGAATGTCATCCCAATCATCTTCAGACATACGTAGTAACAAATTATCTTTGGTAATGCCGGCATTATTGACCAATACCAGAACAGGACCGTATTTTTGTTCAATATCTGTAACTAATGCATCAATGGCTGCCGCATCACGCACATCCAGCACTGCACCAGCGCCATTTTCAGTAAAACTGGCAGATAATTTTTCTGCACCTGCTTCTGAAGTGGCAGTTCCCACTACAAAATAACCGTCTTGAATCAATTGCTGAGCGATGGCTGCGCCAATCCCTCTGCTCGCGCCTGTCACTAATGCGACTTTGCGTTGCTGTGTCATGCAATTTTCCCTTCAGCCACTAAAATGGCATTTAGCGCATCCTCCATACGACTTTTACTGTCGAGTGGGAATGCTTTATTGATATTTGGTAAACGCTTCGCAAGGTTAGCCAACACATTGCCCGGACCACACTCAACCACATACTGCACTCCCTGATCTTGAAGGAACTGCATGGTCTTGGTCCATTGCACAGATTGATACAATTGTGCAGTCAATGCCTGACGTAATCCTGCTACATCTGTCGCGATTTCCGCGTTGACATTTTGTATTACAGGAAGGCTAGGCAGCTCAATGGCAGTTTGTTCCAAAGCTTGCGCAAATTTGTCGGCAGCCGGTTTCATCAGCGAACAATGCGATGGAACAGACACAGGTAAGCTAATCGCTTTCCCTCCATTTTCTTTTGCCAATTCCATTACCGCTTCGACCAGTGTCTTGTCGCCGGCAATCACTACTTGACCTTGAGCATTATAGTTGGCAGCTTCTACTGAACCGCGTCCCTGGATATTGACCTGTTCGCATAGTTCAAGCACTTTGGCATCTTCCAGACCCAAAATTGCCGCCATTGCACCCTGACCTTGAGGTACTGCATCTTGCATGAGTTTGCCGCGCAAATTCACCAATTTAACGGCATCACCCAGTGAAATCGCTCCGGCAGCAACCAATGCACTGTACTCACCCAGTGAGTGTCCTGCAAGATATTTTGGCGCTACCCCACCCAACTCTAGCCACACACGCCAGAGTGCAATACTGGCAGTGAGCAGTACAGGCTGGGTAAATTCAGTCTGATTTAAACCTTCGCCGCTTTGTGCGATCTGCCAGAGGTCAAAACCTACCGCTGCCGATGCTTCTGCAAAAGTTTCTGTCACGCTACTAAACTGTTCAGCCAATTCTGCAAGCATGCCGACTTTTTGTGAGCCTTGACCCGGAAATACAAATGCTGTTTTCGTTGCTTGAGCGATCTGCTCGAGTGGTTTAGCAGACATAAAAAAATCCTTTAATGAAGTGACATTGTTATTCGACGATCGGTTAAATATTCAACATACACTTATGTAAGCTTATTTACGGAACGAAATTTACCACTTAATTTTTGTTTTGGTAATTGCCAAATACAACAAAAAGACGCCATAAAAAAAGGGAGCTTAACGCTCCCATTTTTTCTACTAAGCTTGACGCTTAATACATCATCAATTATTCAGCAGATGCTTTAGCGAATAATTGGCGACCACGGTAGATACCATCTTTAGATACGTGGTGACGACGGTGAGTCTCGCCAGTAGCTTGGTCTACAGTTAATGCATTCTCGGTTAAAGCGTCATGTGAACGGCGCATGTCACGGCGAGAGCGACTTTTACGGTTTTGCTGAACGGCCATGATGGCTCCTTACAAAGATCGAAAAAATGGATCAGAACAAATTCAGTTGTCTTATACTTAACAGTATAACACAAAAATTAGTTAAGTTTACCCTTCAAACTTGCCAAAACGTCAAACGGGTTATCCCGTTTTTCTTCGACAATGTCATCTGTGGCAGGTTGATGCTTATGCTCACAAGTGTCATGCTTAGGAGACAAAGGCAACAACAATAACAATTCATCCTCTATCAGAGAAAGTAAATCAGCCGTCGCAGGCGCATCATAGCTACCTTTTGTCGTTGCTTCACTTTCACCTAAGACGATGAAATCAGCATCCTCATCCAAGCGCTCTATCAGTGATTCATCATCCACAAGCGCTAAATGAAAGTCTGAAACGAGAGGGATTTCAACGGGATTCAGACAACGCTGACATTCCATTGGCACTTTCGTTTCAACATGACCATCTAACCATACGATACGATGATACGCATCCATTGATAGCTTACAGTCTATGTTAATCAATTGATCATCAATTGATCCAACAGCTTCACGGGAAATACGAACAAAGCGAGACAATGGCAGTGTACCTGACCATGTAAAGCCTTGTTCAGCCCATTTAAACGGCTCAATCTGTGCCGGAAAGGTATTTGCTGACATAATTAAGGCGGCAATTCTACAAATTCATCGGTACTCTGTCAAAGATTAAGATACAATTTTGTACTTATTTAGACAGATCAATTGGGTAATACAAGTCATGCATCAGTTGCAGCCGCAACCTGAAGTCACCACTTCATTACAGTTAACCACTTATTCAACCTCAAGTTCTGCTGTTTCTATTGACCCTGTGCAACGCTCACCCTGGGCCAGTTTGCAAACTGAAGCTCAACAAGTTGATTGGCTTATACTACACTTTAATCACTGGTTTTCCCACTTAAATGTGTGTTTAGTCAAAGGTGATTTTGAACCTGAATATTTCCCGGCAACCAAAGATGCGCCTGCCCGCATTCAATTTGCCCACGGTTTCTTTAATAGTGCCCTGCATGAAATCAGTCACTGGACCATTGCCGGTGAAAAGCGCCGTTTATTAGCAGACCTAGGCTATTGGTATGCCCCCGATGGTCGCACGGCAGAACAGCAGGCTTTATTTGAGCAGGTCGAGATTAAGCCGCAAGCGATTGAATGGATGTTCGCCAAGGCCTTTGGTCGTAAATTCCGTGTATCCCTGGATAACCTGACCGGAGATGGCGGAGATGGCGCCACATTTAAAGACAATGTTTTTGCTCAAGTACAGCGTTATTTTTCCGGTGAAGCGAAGTTGCCACGTGATGCTGCACATTTTATTGCCTGTATCTGTGCCTGCACCCGGGGTGGCAAAACATTACAAAGTGACGAATTTCAACGTGACATGCTGGATTAAATTACACAAAATCATCAAAGCCAGATTGCAAGACTTTGTAAAATCAACAGATAATCTCTAATAACAAATCAGGGGAGAATAAATATGCTGCATTTAAGACTACATCCTGATAATCCTCAGCCGCGTCTGATCAGTCAGGCGGTAGAACGAATCCGCGCCGGGGATGTCGTGGTCTATCCGACCGATGCCGCCTACGCCATTGGCTGCCAGATTGGAAACAAGAATGCCATGGAACGGATTGCCCAGATTCGTGGTCTCGGCCCCAAACATCAATATGCCATTATCTGTTGTGATTTATCCGATATCGCGACCTATGCCAAAGTGGACAATGCCATGTATCGTTTGCTTAAAAACAATACCCCGGCGGTAACCACCTTTATTTTACCTGCGACCAGCGAAGTGCCGCGTCGCCTGATGCACCCGAAAAAGAAAACCATTGGCCTGCGCATTCCCAGCAACCGTGTTTGCCAGATGTTGCTTAAGGAATTGGGTGAACCGCTGTTAACCAGCACCCTGATTCTTCCCGGTCAGGACGATCCTTTAGATGACCCTTATGACATCGAACAGCAGCTGGAAAAACGTATTGATGTGTTTATTGATAGCGGCTTGGGCACCTTAAGCACCACCAGTATTGTAGATTTATCCGGTGAAAATCCTGAAGTGATCCGTCGCGGTATGGGTGATGTCAGTGCGTTTGAGTAAGCACGGTTAAGTTTAGATATTAAAGGGAATGTTCAGGATCAAGGAGTAGTGCGAGAATGGATCTGTTTTATGTGCTGCTCAACTATCATGATTTTGAGACAAATAGCCGCATTTATGCGGAAATGCCCTGGACACTTGAGTCTAAAGTGAAAATTATGAAGGCAGATGCTGAGCAATCCCCTTCTGCGATGATCGACAACACCTATGCATTTTTCCTGGAAGTTGCCGTTATTCACAAATTATCCAGCCTCGATCAAACTCAAGATTTATGCATCCGAGACAGTGCGCAACGGATCATCGAATTCGCACTCAAGTTATCGACATCCACCTCAACAGCTCATTAAGCACAATTGGCAAGGCGTTGATTGATCAAACATACCCAACTCACAATTGCATGACTGACTTCAAGCAGAGAATGAATTGATTTTTTGAAATTAAAGTTATGTTCAAGAGCAGTTCGCAATTCCGCTGCATTTTCAAAACCCGTATAAGGTCAATAAGTTCAGCAGCTGCGATCGATTTTACTATTTACACGTTGTCAAGCTTGCTTCAACTGAACTTCGCTCATGGCTGCTGATATAGCCCGTTTTTCATAACAATGTAAAATCCATCCAATGGATCGGGCAAAAAAAAATAAAACCCTACAACAGCTATGCATTTCACATTATCAAGCCAGTTAAAAAACCTGACTGAATTTCAGGTTTTTTTGTATTTGATGACTTAACTAATTTATTTGAAGTCAAATTTCCATTACACTAGCGCTTATTAATTTACGTGCTTTTTCTTTCGATGCGAGATCGAGGCAAAAGCATCTTCCTGCATGCCTTTGAAAATTCGCGTGGCTTAAAACTGCAATGAATCAACCTGTCCATAATCCTATGGAGCCAAGCTCATCTATCCGCGTTATGGATGAGTGGCAAGATACGATTCCAGAGGATTTATATATTCCTCCTGCTGCATTTGAAATTCTGCTAGAGCATTTCGAAGGTCCACTCGACTTCCTAATTTACCTGATTCAAAAAAACGGTTTCGACTTATTACAGCTCGATATCGCTCCCATTGCTGCTCAGTATCTGTCTTATATGGATGCCATGAAGTCGCTGAATATTGAGCTGACAGCAGATTATATGGTGATGGCGGCATTATTGGCCGATCTTAAATCACGGCTGCTGTTACCAAAACCGAGTGCCAGCGTTGTCGTTGAAAAAGATCCCAAACAGGAACTGATTGACCGGCTGGAAACCTATTTGAGGGTAAAACAGGCAGCTGAACGCCTGGGGCAGATGCCGGTTCTGGAACGTGATACTTTTCCGGCAAATATTAGTCTGGGTCAGGTGGTGCAAATCAATGAAGGCTATGAGGCAAGCCAGTTACGTGATGCCCTGTTTTGTATCTTCAACCGCCCAGAACCAATCATCCATCAAATCCAGCAAGAACCGGTGCTGCTTGAAGAACGTATTGCCTTTATTGAAAGCCGCTTAGAGTCGGGTGAAATTCTACATTTTGAAACCCTGCTTAAACCCAGCCAGGGGCGCATGGGCATGGTGGTTACATTTATGGCCATTTTAGAACTCACCCGGCAACAGAAAGTGACTATTATTGCCAGCGGTATTGAAGCGCCACTTGCAATTCAAGGAGTAGCTGCCTAATGGATCATCAGACCACATCTCTCTCTGTTGCCGAGAATCAACATGAAGTGCTGATGCAGCTAGAAGCCATTATTTTTGCCAGTGAAAGCGCAGTTTCGCTTGCACGTTTGAAAGAAGCATTCCAAAATCAATATAATAAACAGGAATTGCGTCAGTTGTTACAACAGCTCGCCATGTTACAACATGGCAGATCGATTGAACTGGTAGAAACCGCACAAGGGTTCCGTTTCCAGGTTCGGGCAAAATATCGCAATATCATTACCCAGGTGTGGCCGGAACGACCAACTCGCTTGTCGCCCACCCTGCTCGAAACCCTTGCTGTGATTGCTTATCATCAACCAGTAACCCGAGCAGATATTGAACAGATTCGTGGAGTTTCAAACAATAGCCAGATCTTAAGATCATTGTTTGACTGGAACTGGATTAAAGAGTCCGGTTTTAGAGAGCTTCCGGGAAGACCCGCGTTGTTAGTTACAACGCCACAATTTTTAAATGCTTTTGGTCTGACCTCTTTAGGCCAATTGCCTCCCCTGCAGGATGCCAAGGAAGCTTTTATGACGCTCGATGCTCACGCAGCGAAGTCGTAGATAGGTGAACTGTTGATGATAATTTCTAAGGTTATGCTGTCATGAGTGAAAAATTACAAAAGGTGCTTGCACGCGTAGGTTTGGGTTCTCGCCGTTATATGGAAGAAGTCATTGCCGCTGGTCGTGTAAGCATCAATGGACGCGTTGCCCAAGTGGGTGAACGCATTGAACCAGGTGATGAGCTTCGCATCGATGGTCGTAAAGTCCAATTTCAGATTGAAGATGAAATTCGTCGTCGCGTTCTGATTTATTACAAACCCGAAGGTGAAATCTGCTCACGCAATGATCCTGAACAACGTCCGACCGTATTTGAACAATTGCCTGCAATTGCCAATGATCGCTGGGTGATGGTGGGTCGTCTGGACATTAACTCAACCGGTCTTTTACTGTTTACAAATGATGGTGAATTGGCCAACCGCCTAATGCACCCATCAAATGAAATTGAACGTGAATATGCCGTTCGTGTAATGGGTGAAGTGACCCCACAAATCAAAAACAACATGCTTCAAGGCGTGGTTTTAGATGATGGCCCGGCAAAATTTGAATCTTTCGCGGAAATTGGTGGTGACGGCATCAACCGCTGGTATCAGGTGGTGGTGAAAGAAGGCCGTAACCGTGAAGTGCGCCGTATTTTTGAATCACAAGGCTTGAAAGTCAGCCGCCTGCTGCGTACCCGTTACGGTACCGTGATTTTACCGCGCGAACTTCGTACCGGTCGCTGGATGGAGCTGGATAAAGCCGACATCGACAACTTGACCAAATCTGTTGAGTTGAAACCGCGTCAAGGCACAGGCCTGTTTGGTATGGCAAAACGCCGTACTGAGCGTATGCAAGAAAAACCTATGGCTGCACGTCGTGGCGGTTATTTGCGTCAGCAACGCCGTGACAGCGAAGAAGGTGAAAATCAAAACCCAATGGCTTATGCTCAGCGCGATCGCCGTGAAAACCAGAATGGGTATGCACAACGTCGTGACAGCAATGGCAATAGTTATGGCCAACGTGAACGTCGTGACGGCAATAATGGCAACGGTTTTACCCCACGCGGTGAGCGTCGTCAAGACAGCAATTCAAACACTTATGCTCAGCGTGAATCGCGTCAAGGCAACAGCTATGCACAGCGTGAAAACCGTCCTGACAACTTTGGCAATCAGGCTACATATGGCCAACGCGAACGCCGTGATGAAAATGCACCACGTAAACCATTTGGCAACAAAAGCTTTAAGAAGTTTTAATTTTTAAAGCTTTTCCTTGCAAATAAAAAGCCACTCGATTGAGTGGCTTTTTTATACCCTTTTTTAGGGGAGAATTAGGATAAAACGGGAATATCAATCCACTGTGCATCTGGGAAATGCATCGCCAGATAGCTTTTCAGATAATTCGAAGTATCTCTGGAAATCAGCTGGTCCTGTGATTCATCATTCAGGTTATAGGCCAGTGCAAACAATTCCAGACCACGACTTTTCAAGGCTTCCAGACTGAGTAAAGTATGATTGATACTGCCCAAACGACCGGAACTGACCAGAATCACCGGAAATTTCTGTTCAGCAATATAATCAATGGTTAACAGTTCTGTGGTTAAAGGCACCATTAAACCACCCGCACCTTCCAGCAAAACCGCATCATATTTCTCACAAAGCTGCCGGGTGGCATCGGCGATTTTCTGGAAGTCGATTTCACGCCCATCAATTTTAGTCGCCAAATGCGGGGAAGCCGGATAAGTAAAAATTTCTGGCATGGTGAGTTTGCTTTCATCTTCCGGAAACCAGCCCATCTGCATCATTTTACGGTGCTGTTCAATATCTTCAGAAATATCGGTATTGCCGGTTTGCACCAGTTTCTGGGTGATGGTTTTCTTGCCCTGTTCATTCCACAACTTCGCCAGATAACCTGTGGTATAGGTCTTGCCAATACCAGTATCAATGCCACTGATAAAATAAACGGGTGCTGTCATGGCTTGCTCCGTGCAATGCAATAAATAGGATGATAGCTCAGCTGATAATGGCGCTGACCAGATTGATCCAGCCTCGAAAATTGCTGATAGTCCTGATAAAACTGCTGTAAAGACTGTTTAGTCCAACGATGCTGTACGGCGGTTGCCGTGACCCCGGTGGCCTTTAAATGTTGCAGCACAGCTTTAGGATGGGAAAAATTCAGCGTTTCCAGGCTCTCGGAAAGATGCAGGATTTCAAAACCTTGTTTGAGCAGCTTGTTCTGAATCTCATCAAGAGTCAGATAATTCAGCCCCTGACCAGTCAGTGCCTTAATTTCCTGCAAATTCTGCTGACCGAAAGTGGAAAAACACAAATAGCCATTTTCGATAAGCGCCGCTGCACTTTTTCTAAAGATCGAATCGATATCGCTCACCCATTGCAAAGCCGAACTGGAAGCGATCAGGTCAAGGGATTGCGGAAAATCCAGCTGTTCCACATCGCCAATCAGCCATTGCAATTTTGGATCATGCTGAAAATGCTGCTGAACTTCAGGATATAGGTCATTTAAAAACAACTGCTTTATTTCAAAGTTTTGTATCAGCAAATGGCTTAAATTGCCCGAGCCACAACCGATTTCAACAACACGGTTCAGGCTGGTACTTGGCAGATAGTGCTGCATCAATTGCAGCAGCTGTTGGCAAATCTGTTTTTGTACGATGGCATGTTTGGCATAGCTTTGCCCTGCCTTGGCAAAACGCTGTGCAACTTGAGACTTATCAATATTCACGGCTACAACTCACAGCAACGCCACCAGCTGCTCAAGGCCAGCCTGATGGACTTGAGACGTCAGTGAAATACGCAATCTTGAACTGTGTTTCGGTACTGTAGGTGGACGCACCGGCATGATATAAAATCCGGCCTGTTGTAGCTGCCGGGCTTTTTCCACCGTCTTTTGCGACTCGCCAATAATCACCGGCACAATATGTGAAGTCGAAGGACAGTCAAAACCTTTGGCCTGTACCGACTGTTGCAGATTTTGACTGATCTGTTGCAGATGCTGACGTTGCTGTTTTAAGCCTAAAACTTTCTGGAAAATAAAATGAGTCCACGCCATACACAGGGGTGGCTGTGCGGTACTGAAAATCAGTGGACGCATGGAGTTGATTAGATATTCCCGGATGACGGGATGGCAAATCAGATACCCTCCGACCGATGCCAGTGCTTTCCCGAAAGTTCCAACCAGTAGGTCAATCTGATCAATCACCGCATACTGTTCTGCACAGCCCAAGCCTTGCTCGCCGCGCACACCAATGGCATGTGCTTCATCAACATACAGCATCACTTTAGCAAATTGTTGTTTGATACGAACCAGTTCAGCCAGATCGGTTTCGTCGCCATCCATGCTGAAAATGGATTCCGTAACCACAATAATGCGCTCAAAAGCCTCATCTGTATGATATTGCTGTAAAAGCTTTTGCAGGTGCTTCAGGTCATTGTGCCGATAACGTACATATTTTGCAGAGGATAAACGGATACCGTCAATCATGCTGGCATGCACCAGTTTGTCGGCCAGAATCAGGGTCTTACTGTCGCTTAAAGCGGGCAGAATCCCGATATTCATGTGATAGCCACTGTTAAATAACAGCACAGCTCGTCCATGAAATGCCTGACTCAAACTGGCTTCCAGCTGCTCGTATTCAGGAAAGTTTCCGGTTAACAGTCTTGAAGAAGATGAACTCATGATCCGAAGTTCATTCGGTGTTTCATCAAAAAACTGCTCACGCAGCTGCAGATCCGCTGCCAATCCCAAATAATCATTGGACGACAGGTTAAGCATCTGCTGCCCCTGGATTTCAATCATTCGGCCTTGCTGGACATTGGAGGTAAATTGCCGCAGATTGCCCTGCTGTCTGAGTTCATCCAGCTTGCTTGCATAATCATTTAACAAAGGACTATTTAACAAAGGGGCATTTGACAGCTGGTCATTTAACAATTTCATGCGGATACCTCCTGCATCAGCTCCACCACATTTACCAATTGTTCCAGCAAGGTATTCAATTGCTGTTCAGTAATCACATACGGCGGCATCACATAGACCAGCTTGCCGAATGGACGTATCCAGATGCCCCGCTTAACAAACTGTTGTTGCAGGCTTTTCATATCCACATTAAATGTCAGCTCTACCACACCAATCGCACCCAGCACCCGCACATCCTGCACATAATCCAGCTCTAAGAGGGATTGCAGATGTTGTTGTAACTGTTTCTCGATGCGCTGAATGTTGGCTTGCCAGTCTTGGGCCAATAAAACCTCGGTACTTTTCACAGCCACCGCACAGGCCAGCGGATTGGCCATAAAGGTGGGGCCATGCATAAATACCCCCGCCTCGCCCCGACTGATGGTTTCAGCCACGCGCTTGCTGGTGAGGGTAGCCGAAAGCGTCATATAGCCACCCGTCAAGCCCTTGCCGATGCACATGATATCCGGCTCAACCCCGGCATGTTCCCAGGCAAACAATTTTCCGGTGCGGCCAAAACCCGTGGCAATTTCATCAAAAATCAGCAGCACCTTATATTGTTCACACAGCAATTTGGCCTGACGCAAATATTCAGGATGATAAAAACGCATCCCGCCCGCACCTTGAACAATCGGTTCCAGAATTAAAGCGGCAATGCTGGAATGATGCTGTTTTAAAACCTGTTCCAGTTCTGCAATATCATCCTGATTCCATTCATCATCAAAGCCAATTTGTGGCGCTGCCACAAAGAACCGATTTGGCAGGCTGGAACCAAAAATCTGATGCATGCCTGTGACCGGATCGCAAACCGACATGGCATTCCAGGTATCACCATGATAGCCAGAACGCGGCGTAACAAAATTGGTTTTCTGACTTTGGCCTTGTGCAGGCCAAAACTGCACCGCCATTTTTAATGCCACTTCTACCGCAACCGATCCAGAGTCAGCATAGAAAATTTTGTCCAGACTAGGTGGAGTAATTTTTAATAACAGTCTGCCAAGTTCAATCGCCGGATCATGGGTCAAACCACCAAACATGATATGCGACATCTTGTGCAATTGATCCGTCACGGCCTGATTCAGTTCAGGATGATTATAGCCATGAATGGCACACCACCAGGAAGACATGCCATCAATCAGTTGCCGTCCATCTTCCAGCTCGATGATGGCACCATGCGCCTGTTTTACCTTAAAGGTCGGCAATGGATCGGTCATGGAGGTATAAGGATGCCAGATATGCGCAAGATCAAAGTCCAGGTCGGTTAACTCGGTCATCCAATACTCCATTCAGATGCTTGAAAATCAATTTTTCATGATCTTAAACCTGCATGAACCAAAAATAAATTGCGAGATAAACCAGTTATCCGTTTGTTTGTTCTATTTTCTTTAAAAATTGGCAGATTTTGCCAGTTATCAGTTCAGCTTCAAATAAGGGAAAGCCATGTGACCCGCTAATCAGCTCTGTTTCCAAAAACTTTGCATTGAATTTCTGAAAATTTCTTTGAACTTTGTAACTAACTAAAAAGTCCTGTTTTGCAAAGACATGATATTGATGACCTGGGTAATCCCTCAAGATATCAACATTATTTAAATACTCAAGGCAAAATAGTCCTTGTCTTAAAGTTTCAATCGATTGAGCCTGAATCAAACTTTGTAAAGTGATGAAGTCAGCTTTGGTGGTTGCTGTGCCTTGACACACCATATAGCCAAATTTTTTTAAGGTGGAAATGGCATCCTGCTCAAATGACTGTTTGAACTGCTGAAATGTCGACTGATCCATTGCCATTGGCCAGGTATCATTCGCAACGAAACAGGGATTGGAGCCCAAAGTAATCAATACTTTTTCCTGTCCATCCAGCTTTTGAACCTGGTCGGCCAGCACTGTAGCCAACTGTCCTCCCAAAGACCAGCCGGCAATCACATCAAACTGACGCGCCAGTTCCACTTTTTGCTGTAGAGCCTGTTCATCTAAAGCATTAAAGATGTTGCAAAGTTCAACCTCATGTCCTTGCGCTGCCAAAGCCTGCTTTAATGGATCAAGCAGTTGGGTTCCACCGCCCCAGCCCGTGATGAGTAAAATACGTTGATTCAAGGTAAGCTCTAAAAAAACTAAATTATTTGAACAGTATAAAACCTCTCTTTCAATTCACACAGCAGCATTTCAAAATTCATTTAGCCTCCGCTATTACAGGCGAAATGCAACCCTCCACCCGGATCAGTATTTTATGCATCTCCCTATAACCATACAGGAATCATCTTTTTCCGATTCCCCTTAAACTGTATAGGAAGTTACTTTAAAACATCCGGTTGCAACTTGATCAACCCTGTATAAATATCCATAAGTTTTTATTTTTATTACATTTAATCAATAAACCCTTGATCATGGCAGCAATTAAAATAAATACCCATCATTTCTACTCTTCCCTACATTTTAAATTTTGTTAAGATCGATACATCTTCTTATCCATTCTAAAAAATATACGATATGAATGAATCAAAAAAATTAAGCAGCGTTTTACTTACGCTTGGTTGTTTGCTCTGTTTTAATACAACAATACATGCACATGCAGCAGAAGAATCTATTTTTTTAAAATCAGAAAATACCCATAAACAATGGGTCGGAAAAGCGGCACCTGCATTTAAATTGCAGGATCAAAATGCTCAATGGCACTCCTTGAGCCAGTATAAAGGCAAATGGGTGGTGTTATATTTCTATCCTAAAGACAACTCTCCCGGCTGTATCCAGGAAGCCAATCAGTTTAAGGCACTCTATCCACAATTTTTAAAAAGCAATGCCGTGGTTTTGGGGGTGAGTCTGGATGATGTGAAATCCCATCAAAAATTTTCAGAAAAATTAGCCTTACCTTTTCCGATATTGGCAGACCACAAGCACCAGTTATCGAATCAATTGGGCATTGTGCGTAATCTGGGCATTACTCAAATAGCCAAACGGGAAAGCTTTTTGATCGATCCTCAAGGCAGCATTGTTTATCACTACAATAGTGTGAATACGCAAACCCATGCTGCTCAGGTCTTGGCGGATATCCGGAAATTTTCTCAATAGTCTGTCTTTCTACCATCTCAATCATAAATTTAAAAAATAAAAAAGCCCGACTCAGGTCAGGCTCTATATTTGAGCATTTAGACTTACATTTGCGATTGAATATAGTTTTGCAAACCAATCAATTCAATCAGACGAATCTGTTTTTCCAGCCAGTAAGTATGATCTTCTTCAGTATCCGACATTTGCTGACGAAGCATATCACGGCTCACGTAATCGCCTTTTTCTTCGCACAATTTCACGCCTTGTGCCAATTTCTCACGTACATGATATTCAAGTTTTAAATCCGCTTTTAAACAGCTGACCACATCTTCACCGGTTTCGATGTCATCACGGTTCATATTCGGTGTACCTTCTAAAAACAATACACGGCGAATAAGCGCATCGGCATGAGCAGCTTCTTCCTGCATTTCATGGTCGATCCGTTCAAAAATCTTGCTTAAACCCCAATCTTCATACATACGAGAATGAATAAGATATTGATCACGAGCTGCCAGTTCGCCACCAATCAACATATTTAGATAGTCTACGACCTCTGGATTGCCACGCATTTCAAATACTCCATACCCTTTTTCTGACATTATGGACAAAACCGGGCATCAATGCAAAATAAAAATTATGTAAGTTTATGATTTTTATAAAATTAAAATGAGAAACATACGCATTTGCAGTTCATTTAATAATATTTTCCATATAAAAAATAAACCTTTGCAGAATTAAAGCAGTTTCACAAAGGCCAATTTAAACAGTAAAAGTATATTTTTAAGATTTGTAACGCTTACATATGGTTCTTATTTTCTTAGCCGATAAATGACCTTATCCATGATTCCTGTCTGGGCTGAGCGTCGTTCAGCACCTCGTACTTGCTGTTTAAACCCATTAAATACTCGAGTATCGATCAACAGGAAAGAAAGCGTCTTACATACACATTTTAGCTAAAGTCAGCATCAATCAGTCAAAGACAGGCCTGAGATTTCACTCTAAGATATACGCAAATTTAAAAACAACAATGGTTTAACTCATGACGAATCCACAACAGACTGCACCCATTCTTGTCACAGGTGCGACAGGCTACATTGCCAGTTGGGTCATTAAAAATTTACTGGAGCAAGGCCATACCGTACATGCTACTGTCCGCAACCTGAACAAAAAGCCAAGTTTTGCCCATTTAGAGAAAATTGCCGCTGAAACTACCGGTACACTTAAACTTTTTAAAGCCAATCTCCTTGAGCCCCATTCATTCGATGCAGCCATGCAAGGCTGTGAAATCGTGCTGCATATGGCATCACCTTTTGTGGTGAACAACTTTAAAGATGCGGTCAAAGACATTATTGAACCTGCGATTTTAGGCACTGAAAATGTACTGAACAGCGTCAATAAAACCGAATCGGTTAAACGTGTGATTGTCACTTCAAGCATTGCTGCCACTTATGGCGATGCCATTGACATTCAGCACACTGCAAAGAATGAGTTTGATGAGTCGCATTGGAATACCACCAGTTCCGAAACACATCAACCGTATTCCTATTCCAAGGTTATGGCAGAACGTAAAGCATGGGAGATGCAACAAGCACAGCAACGCTGGGAACTGGTATGCATTAACCCGGCGCTGGTTCTCGGTCCATCGCTCACGCCAAATACCCAGTCAGGCAGTGTCGAAGTGCTACAGCAGTTTGCTAACGGCATGACCTTGCTCGGTGTACCGCCTATGTGGAATGGGATCGTTGATGTCCGTGATGTCGCAGATGCGCATGTTCAGGCAGCGTTCAACCCTGATGCCAAAGGTCGCTATATTATTAGTGGCGGTACGCTGAGCCTCTTGGAAATGGGGAAAATTTTACGTCGCAACTTTGGTGCCAAGTTCCCTTTCCCACGCAATCTGCTGCCGAAAGCAGCTTTTAAACTGCTTGGGCCTTTGGCCGGTTTTTCCAAGTCATTTGTTGAACTGAATATGGGCTATCCCATCTATTTTAATGCCCAGAAGAGCAAGCAAGACCTGGGGATGCAATATCGCAACATTGAGACCAGCCTGGTAGAGCATTTCCAGCAATTACTGGATGATGGGGTCGTGAAAAAATATATTCCTTAATTGTACTAGCTCAAACCTGATCTGACAGTTACCCAATTTTTTATTGTGTCTGTCAGATTAAATTTGAGCTACTACACCGACTTATGCGCCCACAAGCTCACTATTTCTGCCTAAAAACAAGCTAAGCAGAAGTCCAACGCGCATTTTTCCACGCCTGCTGTTTCTTTGCATCTAGAAAAGTCCAAGCGACAAAACGACTCTCTTTTTGCCCCTGCGTCATTTTAATGGTTTTCACATCCACTGCTCCGCTCTTACGCAAGGTATTTAAGAGCATTGGCAACGTTGTTTTCTTAGAAACCAGTGTACTAAACCAAAGGCATTGCTCAGCAAACTGTGTACTTTCTTGTACCATCTGGCAAACAAATCGTTCTTCGCCACCCTCACACCATAATTCGTTCTTTTGCCCGCCAAAGTTTAACACCAGCTTCGTCCGATCAACCGGTTTGCCCAGTTTTCTTAATTTTTGCGTTGCTGTGGTATTTGCTTCATCTTGCGAGACATGAAATGGTGGGTTACACAGGGTCAAATCAAAACGATCTGAGGGTTTCATCACACCTTTGAAAATATTGATTGCTGTTTTCTGTAATCGAATCTGAATCCCCTTTCTTAGATTCGGATTTGCCTGCACAATAAATTGAGCACTTTTAACGGATGCAGCATGAATATCTGAGCCGACAAATTTCCAACCATAACTACGATGACCAATGATCGGATAAATACAGTTTGCTCCCACCCCAATATCCAACACTTGAACGGCATGCCCTGTTGGAATCTGACCTTTATTGTTGAGACTCAACAGGTCAGCTAAATAATGAATATAGTCGGCCCTACCGGGAATAGGTGGGCAAAGATAATCTTGAGGAATATCCCAATATTGAATGCCATAAAAATGCTTGAGTAATGCTTTATTGAGCATTTTTACAGCGTATGGATCAGAAAAGTCGACTGAAAGATCGTTATATTGATTTGGGCGGACAAAAGGTGCAAGTTCCGGACAGCTCTTGATTAACTGGGGAAAATCGTAACGACTGCGATGCAGATTTCGTGCATGTAATTCCAATTTTTGTTGCGGAAAAGATTTCTTTGCTTGCGCCATGTGTATGCCAATAATCAACGGGAGAACAGAATAATCTGATAAGTCAGGATCTAGACCTGCAAATGAATCAATATTGTACGTGAATTCAACTCACAATGACGACCCTGTGCTTTTATTTGTCTGTCCCCTACCACAGTCACCAACGCTTATCATTTTGAAATCGCTGTAAAAAAGACACCTCAAGATTCATCATCCTCGGTGTCTTTTTCATTTAGGTCATTGTTTAGAAAGATCAGTCTTCTATTTGACCATGCTCTTTCATCAGTGCAATAAACTGTTCTTCATTTAAAACTGGGATACCCAGTTTTTCTGCCTTATCCAGCTTGGAACCAGCTTTCTCGCCAGCAACCACACATTTGGTTTTACTGGATACACTGCCACTAACCCGAGCGCCTAAGGCCTGGAGTAACTGTGTCGCTTCATCCCGTCCCATACTGCTGAGCGTGCCTGTCACTACCCAGCTTTCGCCATTTAGTGGCTGACGTGTCGGGGCGACTGGCGCATCCCAGTGAATTCCTGCTTCGAGCAAACGCTTGACCACTTCCAGGTTATGCGGCGCCTGAAAGAAATCGACAATCCATTCAGCAGTAATATCCCCGACATCCGGGGTTTTCTTCAAGGCTTCAATATCGGCATTTTGCAGTGCTTCAAAAGTCTGGAAAGTATTGGCCAGCATACGCGCCGTGGTTTCTCCCACGCCGCGAATCCCCAAGGCATAAATAAAAGAAGCCAGTGTGGTTTTCTTGCTGTTTTCAATGGCATCAAACAGGTTTTGTACCGACTTTTCACCCATTTTATCAATGCTTAAAAGCTGTTCACGATGTTCGTGCAAGCAGTAAATATCCGCCACATTTTTAAGCAGGTCGAGATGTAACAAACATTCCACCCAGCGATCGCCCAGACCTTCAATATCCATGGCCTTACGCGAAACAAAGTGGCGAATGGCTTCTATCCGCTGTGCAGCACAGTACAAACCGCCAGAGCAGCGTGCCAAGGCCTCGCCCTCAGGCATCACCACCGGTGAATCGCAGACTGGACATTGTTCCGGAAGATGAACCTCCACCGCCTCGTCCGGACGGAATTCTGGCCAGACTTTTTCCACTTTCGGAATCACGTCACCGCTACGGTATACGCTGACGGTATCGCCAATTCGGACACCTAAACGGTGGATTTCGCCAATATTATGCAGGGTGACATTGGACACTGTGACCCCACCGACCGCGACAGGGTTTAAACGTGCAACCGGGGTTAAAGTTCCGGTACGCCCCACTTGCCAGTCAATATTTTCTACCGTGGTTAAAGCCGCCACCGCCGGGAATTTATAGGCAGTTGCCCAACGGGGTTCACGGCTCAAAAACCCGAGCTGTCTTTGCTGTTTTAAGTCATCGACCTTGATGACCAGACCATCAATTTCAACACTTAAATCGGCACGTTCTGCATTGATTTTTTCATAGGCTTTTTGTACATCCTGAATCGTGTCACAAATAAAATGACTTTCCCCGATGGTAAAACCAAACTGGGTTAACCATTCCAGACTGGCATACATAGTGGTCTGGCCATGATGAGGTTCGCACTGTGCTATACCATAAGCATAAAAGGCCAGTGGACGTGAGGCTGCAACATTTGGATCGAGCTGGCGCAGACTGCCTGCCGCTGCATTACGCGGGTTGGCAAAGGTCTTTTCGCCTTTGGCTTCATTTTCGGCATTCAGTTTTTCAAAACCGGCTTTAGGAATCAGCACTTCACCCCGCACTTCAAGCAGCGTCGGCACCTGAGCCTGTGCAGAGCTTAAAACTTTCGGCAAGTTACGGATGGTTTTGACATTATGGGTAATATCTTCACCGGTTTCGCCGTCACCACGGGTAACCCCACGCACCAGCACACCATTTTCATACCATAGGGAAATGGCCAGGCCATCAAACTTCAGTTCGACATCGTACTGAATTTTCTGGTTTGGTAAACGCTCTTCAATGCGGCGCGCAAAGGCAAACAGTTCTTCCTGGTTAAAGACATTGCCCAATGACAGCATCGGTACGGCATGGGTCACGCTGGCAAATTTCGTGAGCGCTTTGCCACCGACTTTACTGGTTGGCGTATCCGCCTGCACATATTCAGGATATTGTTCTTCTAAAGCCTTGAGCTGATGAAAGAGTTGATCATATTCACTATCTTCAATGCTGGGTTGATCCATTACATAATAGGCATGGTTATGCTTGGCTAAAATTTGAATCAATTGACGCATTTGCGCTTTGATAGTGGAATTTTCGGTCATATCTACACCATAAAAAAGGGCGGTCTATTTCCGCCCTTCATAACTATTTGATCTACCCGCTATTATAGAAATCGGGTCACTCAGTTTCAAACTAAACTTCTGCGCTTTGACCTGCACGGTAATCAATTGCGAAATGACGCCATTGTTCACGTAATTGTGGCGTAAATTCCTGATTGTTCTGGTCATACACGGTGCCGTCAATTTCACGGGCAATCAGGCGTGAAATGCTGTCCATGGTATCGAAGGCATTTTGCACATCGCTGTGTGGCAATGCCAGGAAGAAGGCCAAACCTTTTACCTGTTCAGTGGACAGGGTTTCCAGATCAAAACCGGCTGCACCTTCGTCGGTAATCTGCAATACCGAGAACAGTAACTTGCTGCCATCTTCACTATAACGATGGAAACAGGCCATTTCACCAAAACGCAGGCCATATTTCAGCAACACTTTTAAGGTTTTCTCTCCGGAAAGCACCCGACGTTCCGGGTAAATATTCAGGGCAATAAATTCGGCCGCGGTCGACAAGGCACTGGCTTCATCCACACGTTGCTGCTCATGCAAATGCTCATCCAGAATGCTGCTTTCATCGTCAAAGTCTGAAATTTCAGCTTTTTCAATGCTGCTGTTCAGGTTGAATTCATCCGCTTTTTTATCTTCACCCTGCTGTGCCGGCTCTGGGCTGGCTGCCGATTTTTCCTCTTTTACCGCTGTAGCATCGGCTTTTAGCTCCGCCTGAGCGGGTGCTGCTGCCTGTTCAGCCTGAGCGGTTTCAGCCTTTTCTGCTTGCGCTTCTGCCTGCTGAGCCGCCGGAAGCTGTTCAGCCGCCGTTTCAGTTAAAGTCGGTTCAACACGTTCGGCTTCTTTTGCACTTTGTAATTGATCACGCACATGACGCGGAATGACCGGTTGCTGGCTGTCAGAATTGACATGAAGTTCCGAATCTAGTGACGGTGCTGCATCCCCAGGTTTTTTAAACAATAATCTTAAACCGAATAGCATAATGATGATGGCGATAACTATGCCAACAATCGTAGTGACTTCCATACTATGACTCCGCAACTAAACCGTATTCTTTTGCCTGTTCCAAATCGACAGTGACTAATTTTGAGGTGCCCGGTTCTGGCATGGTAACACCTAACAAATCGGTTGCCATCGTCATTGCAACTTTATTATGGGTAATGTAAATGAATTGCACCTGTTCAGAAAGTTCTTTTACCAGGTTACAAAACCGACCCACGTTGGCATCGTCCAAAGGTGCATCGACCTCATCCAGTACACAGAACGGTGCCGGATTTAAACGGAAGATGGCAAACACCAATGCCAATGCCGTTAATGCTTTTTCACCCCCTGAGAGTAACGCCAGAGAACTGTTACGTTTACCCGGTGGGCGCGCCATTAGTTTTACACCCGATTGCCAGTCATCTTCAAGGCTTAAACTGGCTTCTCCGCCATTAAATACTTTAGGGAACAGTTCTTGCAGTTCATGATTGACCTGGTCAAAGGTGGTCATGAATAACTTGCGGGTTTCCTGATCAATACTCTTCATGGCGCCTTGTAATTGATCGACCGTTTTTTCCAGGTCTTCAATCTGATGGCTCAGTTCTTCAAAGCGCCTGGAGACTTCCTCATATTCTTCAGAAGCTGCCAGATTGACCGCACCCAGTTTTTCAAAGCGCTGCTGTGCCTGTTCCAGCTGTTTTTGATGGGCCGCCAGATCAATATTCAGGCCACCAATCACCTCACTATTCAATGCAGCCAATTGCTCTGAATAATGCTGGAAGTCCGATTTGGCCACTTGCCAGGCCAGACGTTTCTCTTCCAACTGGCCACGCAAATTCTCGTCTTGCTGCTGGTGCTGATGACGCTGTTCGGTCAGATGCTGCTGTTTTTCCTGAACACTGTTCAGCTCAACCTGCCATTCATTCCAGGTCTTTTGCAACTTTTCGGTTATTTGCACCTGCTCGTTGAATTGCGATTGCAGCGCCGGCAGTTCCAGTTGCACCGGATCGACAAACTTTTTCGCCTGTTCCATTTGCGCAATAATCTGCTGATACTGTGCTTTTGAGAATGAAGCATCTTTTTCCAGCAATTCAATTTGCTGCCGGGTTTGCGTGACCTGACGACGTAGCAGCTCCAATTCCTGTTGCGCCTGCTGCCAGGTGTGCTGGGTGTTTTCCAGCTGTTCGGTCAGTTCCTCAACCTGGAATTGCAGGGTCTTATAATTCGGTAAAGCCTGTTCCAGTTTCAGGTTTAAGGCATGCAGGTCGATTTCCAGATCATCTTTCTGCATGGCATCTTCTTCCAGCTGCTCATCCAGCTGTTGAAGCTGACTGGCCAGTTGCTGTTTCTGAAGCGAAAAAGCCTGAGCCGTACTTTGTACTTTGGCCATGTTGACATCCAGCTGCTGCAATGCTTTTTGCTGTAGCTTTAACTGGTCTTGCTGATCTTGAATGTTTTTTTGCAGCGTTTGAATCTGTTTAACCAGTTCCGGCAATTGTTGTTCCGCGACTTCAAGCTGTGGCAACTGCTGTGCCAATGCTGTTTCAATTTCTTCCAAACGGATACGATGACTCAGTGCCCCTTGTCCTGCCTGACTGGCTTCATCGTAAAACAGACCGATCACCCAATCCTGAGCGACCTGATAACCATCCAGCGTCAAGATGGACTGACCAACGCCCAATTGCGACTGTAAAGCCAAAGCCTGATGAAGATTCTCCGCAACTGCCACCTGCTGCCAGATGGAATGCTGCGGCGATTCAATCCATTCGGCCAGACAAGGCAAACTGGCCAGTTGAATCTGCCCTTGTGCAAGCTGAACCTTCAGTTGACGGGCAATACTTTCCGTGAAATCTGCATTGGCATCCAGTACTTGTGCAGAGAGCCATTTGGCCAAAAACTTTTCAATCAGATTGGCATGCTCTTTGGCCTGATCCTTGAGCTTCAACACCTGCATCAACTGCACGGCATTGTTCTGGACTTTAGGGCTGTTCTTGATCAGCAACTGATGGAGGTTCTTCTGTTCCGACTGCAACACCTGAATCGCAGATTTTAAACTTGAAACATCATTTTTTTGCTGCGCATACTGGCTCTGTGCCCATTCTAATGTCTGTTTCTGCGTTTGAATGGCTTGTTCCAGCTGTTCAATCTGCTGAGACAGTTGAACTTTTTCACTTTCCAGCTGTTCAATATCCTCCAGCTGGTCCTGATTTTGAATCTGTGCGGCTTGCTGTTGCAGGGTCTGCTTTTGCTGTTCAATCCGGGCAATATTTTTAGCGAGCTGCTCACTTTGCGCCAGCATCTGCATTTTCTGCTGCTGCTGTTTTTCAACCTGGGCTTTGACCAGTTCAAATTGCTGTTGCACCTGTTGCTGCTGCGCTTTCAAATCCCCCAGAGTTTGACTCTGGTCCTGTCCCTGACTTTCTTGCTGCTGTAATTGTTTAGCCTGCTGTTCATGCTGAGCTTGCAAAGTTTCAATTTGCAATTCAATCAGTTGCAGCCGTTCTTTGGTCTGTAGTTTTTGCTGTTCCAGCTGACTCAAAGTTGTCGTATTTTGCTGGAACAAGGACTGCTTCTGTTCCAGCGTCACTTTCAGTTCAGCCAGTTTCTTTTCTGCCTGTTGCCATTCATTTTGCAACGGCGTGGACTGCTGAATCAGGCGCTGGAATAACGCACTGGTCGCGGTCAGGTCATGTTCCAGGGTAGTAAGTTCCGAACGCACCAGCTTGAAGGTTTCGCCCAGCTCATTCATCTGCACCGTATATTCTTGCTGTAAGCGGCTGCTTTGTTCACACTGGAACGACAGCACTTCCACTTTGATGGTGCGAATCCGGGTTTCCAGTTCTTTATACTGAATGGCAGTTTCGGATTGACGTTTCAGGGTTTTCAGCTGGGATTTCAGTTCCGCGGCAATATCTTCAAGGCGGGATAAATTCTGTGTGGTGTGGTCCAGATGCAATAGGGTTTCACGACGGCGTGCCTGATAACGGGAAACCCCTGCCGCTTCTTCAATAAACACCCGCATTTCTTCAGGTTTGGCATCCACCAGACGGTTAATCATGCCCTGTTCAATAATCGCGTAGGAACGCGGACCCAAACCGGTTCCTAGGAAAATGTCGGTAATGTCACGACGACGGCATTTGGTGCCATTTAAAAAATATTCAGACTTGCCATCACGGTTGACCTGACGGCGCACCGCCAGCTCCTTATAGGCATTGTAAGCGCCACCGAGCTTGCCATAGGTATTGTCAAAACGCAGTTCGACACTGGCCACACCGACAGGTTTTCGTTTTGCAGTTCCGGTAAAAATTACATCCTGCATGCTGCCGCCACGCAGCTGGCGTGCACTGGATTCCCCCATGACCCAACGTATGGCATCAATCACATTGGATTTACCACAACCGTTAGGTCCAACCACAGCGGTACGATTTGCCTTGAAATGTAAAGTGGTACTATCGGCAAAAGATTTAAAGCCGGAAAGTTTTAAGCTGCTTAAACGCATAATGTCCTGATCAACGTCGTGAACGTCTTGCCCATGCAAGTTCGATTTGTTTCATCCGTGTCAGAGATTCCAACACAAGGTTGCGCAAGTGTCGACAAAAATCATCCATAAATAAAGTAGCTTGTTGTGATTTTCGGATCAAAACTGCATCAGTCACCAACTTGAACAACTCAAATGATTCCTGCAGTTCACGGTGTGAGATATTTAAGGTTAAAAAATAGCTGCGGCGCAGTGAAGGTAACAGTTCCTGATAGACTTTCATCAAGTAAGGATTGCCGACCATTTCGTGCTGGCGTGACAAGCCCTGAAAGATTAGATCATAAAATTTTTCAGTATGACCGTGACGGGTTTCTTCATGCAACTGCTCAAGCAATGTCTGAATTCTTTCGGCTTCATGCGGACGCCAGGTTTCGGCCATGCGTTGCACGATTTGGCCACAGAGCAATGCACACATCTCAAACAGGGCACGTACCTGCTGGGCAGACATTTCCGAAACAATCGCCCCACGGCGGGGATAGATTTCGATCAGCTGCGTACGCTCCAGCAACAGTAATGCTTCACGTACCGAACCACGGCTGACATCCAGTTCAGATGAAATGCGCAATTCCTGAATGCGCTCTCCCTCAACCAGTTCACCGCGAATGATTTGCTCACTAATATGCCTGGCAATCTGCTCGGACAAACTGTCCTTTTCTTGTTCTTGCATACTGTTCCTATCTTGTTTTTATAAGATGCAATCAAAAAAACTTTTGAATAAATCCTGATTGTTACTTGCTTTTTTACTTGATTTTAATTACAAAAGATATGACATTGTCAGACAATTTTCAAGTCGTAAAAGCCAATATCAGGGTGTGATAAGCGGATCGAATACAAGCGTCTATCCCCTTTCAGCTTCTGTCTTTAGCCCTTATTCTCCCTCATAAGCAATTCATTTAAAATAAAAAATAAATACAGCTTTAATTCTTTCATTTCCAAAAGCAACAGAATAAGTGATATTCTAGTGTGCATGTAAAAAACCATAGCACACCTTCTCATCTCTTTTATATCGTTTTTTCTAAATTAAAAAAAGGTCGAAAAACCTTGATAAATAAAATACACCCCGACAGTTGCCAACAGGCAGGCAAAACATCTTTTCAGCATGGCTGGCGATAACTTATGCGCCACTTTTGCGCCTAGCTTCGCCGTCATGAAGCTCATGACACTAATGCCAATAAAGGCATAGATATGCACATAGCCAATGCTATGCGTTATTTCAGCCTCAGTATTGGAACCAAACCACATAAAGCCCAAGGCACCGGCAATGGCAATCGGCAAGCCGCCTGCGGCTGAGGTGGCCACTGCTTTCTGGATCACCACGCCATGACGGCTTAAATACGGCACGGTCAGACTGCCACCGCCAATGCCGAATATGGCAGAGGCAACCCCGATTCCGCCTCCGGCCAGGATTTGCATGGCTCGGGAAGGTAAATGATGACTCGGGTCCACCGCTTTGCTTGCGCCATTAAACATGGTGTAAGCCACCCAAAGGGCAAAAAAGCCGATAAGCAATTGCAAACCCTGACCCGACAGATAATCCGCAATCCCTGCCCCTAAGAATGCCCCTAAAGCCAGTCCGGGTGCCAAGTTACGAAATACATCCCACATCACCGCGCCTCTTTTATGGTGCGCTGTGACCGAGCTGATGGAAGTCACAATAATGGTGGCCAGCGACGTGCCTACGGCCAGATGCATAATCACCGAAGGATCATAATGTAACTGGCTAAATACAATATAAAGAATGGGAACAATAATCAGGCCGCCACCCACCCCAAACAGTCCAGCAGCAAAACCCGCCATTGCACCAATCAATAAATATATGATTAACTCCATTATTCACATTCCACAGTTACTTAGATTTAAATGGATTTAGAGACCCGACAGCTGCAAAAAATCCTGGATGATGCCCATCAGCTTCCTGAAATTTTGCTACTCAAACCCGTCACCACATCGACCAATGACGATGTACGTGAAATTGCATTAAAAGGCGTACAGAGTGTTCTGGTTTGCAGTACCCGACAAACTCAAGGTCGTGGACAGCGCCAACGACAGTGGGTATCCCCTGAAGGCAACATCTATTTAAGCACATTGCTGAATACGCGAACAGCCATTGATGGCCGGCTTGCGCTTGAAATTGCACTGAATATTTTACAAATGCCGAGTTTGCAAGATTTAGATTTGCAAGTGAAATGGCCAAACGACCTGTATAGTTGCCAAGGTAAATGGGGCGGCATTCTGGTTGAACCGATTTCCCCGCATCAGTTTATTGTCGGGGTCGGGATTAATCTTGAGCCTGTTCCCAAAGCCCAGATTGACCAGCATGCGACCTCACTGCGTGAATTAGGATTACAGGATATTTCACGTATTCAGCTGATTGCAGAACTGTTTATGGCCATCCAGCAAGCCAGCGCATGGTTTGATCATGACTGCTATAACCTCGCTGCACGCTTTAATCATTATGCGGCTTTTAAAGATCAGGCCGTTGAATTTGAGCACCTTTCGGGAGTATGTTCAGGAATCTTCCTGGGCATTCAGGATGATGGTTCGGTCACTATTGAAACCTCTGACGGTTTAAAACAGTTTTATCAAGGGCGCTTACGCTGCCTGGACACCTCTCTTTAGAGAAATGCAATGAAGAATTTATGGCTGGATATCGGCAATACCCGACTCAAATACTGGATTACTGAAAACGACCAGATTGTTGAACATGCGGCAGAATTGCATCTGCAATCTCCTGCCGAACTGCTATTGGGCTTAATCCTGCATTTTAAAAATCTGGATTTACAGCAAGTCGGGGTATCTTCCGTTCAGGACAAAAAAAATAATGAACGCATCCAGAAAATTCTCAAGTTTTTAAATGTGCCTGTCACTTTTGCCAAAGTGCATGCCGAATATGCCGGCCTGCGCTGTGCTTATGAAGATACCAGCAAGTTCGGGATAGACCGCTGGCTGCAAATGCTGGCGGTGGTGAATAATCCAGCGCAAAAATACTGTGTGATCAGTTGTGGAACTGCGCTGACCATTGACCTGACCGATGGCCTGCAACACTTGGGCGGTTATATCCTGCCCAATCTGTATTTACAGCGTGATTCCCTGATTCAAAATACCAAAGGCATCAAGATTCCCGACGCAACATTTGATGAGCTTAGCCCGGGTCGCAATACCATCGATGCCGTTCATCACGGCATTCTGCTCAGTCTGGTCAGCACCATTGAAAAGGTCCTGCAAAAATACCCCAGCCAACTGATTTTAACCGGGGGCGATGCTTCGCTATTTGCCAAATATCTTGCCCAGTATCAGCCTGTTATCGAGCCGGATCTGCTGCTGAAAGGCCTGCAAAATTATATCTATTCCTTGGCCGAGGCCTGATTTTCAGAAATAAGATAAGGCTGAATGACCTGCCAGACTTCGGGCAGTTCACTACAGCCTTCAGAATCGATAAAATGCCCCTGATGCTTGGCTGCAATCAGTTCGGCATCCAGGCTTTCAGCCTGTTGAATACTGCACTTGGGCGGTACATGCTCATCCCCTTGCGAATAAATCACCACGCGATGCTCAATCTGGCGTTTTAGCAATTCAAAATCAATCCGCGCAGCATCAATAAACGGGTTCACTTCATTCAGACGTCCCAGACGCCCATTAAAACCGGCAATCAAAACCAGCTGTTGAATGCGCTGATGAATTAAATGTTTGGATAAATAATGCATTGCCGCAATAGTCCCCAAGCTATGCGCAATCACAATACTGTTTTCATCCAGACGACCCGCCTGCTGTTCTATCTGCGATTCCCAGACTGACAGCCGGGGATGTGTTGATGGATCCAGACGCAAAATGTTCACACTAAAATGCTGTTCAGCAGCAAGCCGTTGCAACCAGGGATACCAGTTTTCTTCCGGGCTGGCAGTATAGCCATGTATGACAATCACTTGAGCCATTGTTGGGGTTCCATTGCAGCTAGTCGCTCTAGTGTGCAATAGGCTCAGCCGGAATGAAGTGATTCATTTGTTGGTGTTTTTATAAAAAATGCATCACTGAAAATATTTATTCTGCAATTTAAGCCATTACTTGATAAAAGGTTACAAGAGACTCTGGCTAGATGTATGATGCAGCAAGGGTTTCAGCACATCCCAGACCTGGTTAAATTCATCAAAACCATCGCTGCGCATAAAATGACCGGCATGGTTTACCTCCTGCATCTGGGCATTAATGTAATGCCCGAGTAATACGGCTTTGGGGGGTGACACATAAGGGTCATTGCAGGAAAACAGTAAAAAGCGGGTCGCAATCTGTTTTTGCAAAATGGCCATGTCTAATTTTGCCTGCCGGATAAAACCGTCCAGTTCAGGCAATGCAGTGAGTTTATCCTTAAAGCCAGCCACTAGAATCAGCCCTCTAATCTGGGTCTGGCTCAGTGCCTGGGTTAAAAAATGCAGACTTGCAAGACAACCTAAACCATGCGCGACAATAATGCTTTCCGGATCTAAACGGGGTATTTGCAGCTGTATTGCTGCTTGCCAGTTCTGAAAATTTGGCGCACTCGGATCGGGCAAGGTCAGCCGTCTTGCCAGATGTCCTGAATGCTGGATTTGCTGGCTGAGCCAAGGAAACCAGTGATCATTGGCAGATGACTGATCACCATGAACGATATAAACTTTCTTTTTTAATTGTGACATAGGCTTTCTTCTTATTTAAAAGTGCTTATCAAGTCATATTTTTGGAATTATTTTATTATGATATGCCGCTTAGATTCAAAAAATCCAGCCTGTTCGTCACAAAAGTGGCTGGATTTTTTCAAAGTGTTTTTAGCATAGAAAAAAGGCAATAAAAAAGGCGCATTACGCGCCTTTTTCTGATCGAGCCTTAAGGCTCCATCTTATTTCTGATCTTTATTACCAAAGAGTGGCCCCATACCACCGCCACCGAACTGTTTTTGCATATTGCCCAATGAACGCATCATTTTTGCCATACCTGACGGATTAGCAAATTTTTTCATCATTTTCGCCATTTGCGCATGTTGCTTGATCAGTTTATTCACTTCGGCAACATCCATACCGCAACCGGCAGCAATACGTTTTTTACGGCTCGGGTTCATCAGGTCCGGGTTACGGCGCTCTTTGATGGTCATCGACTGGATAATCGCTTCCATCTTTTTCACTTGCTTTTCAGGGTTTGCCTGTGCAATTGCATCCTGAATACCCGAGTTGCTCATGCCTGGAAGTTTATCCAGGAAGCCCATCATGCCACCCATTTTGTTCATTTGCTCAAATTGCATCAGCATGTCTTCAAAGTTGAAGCTGCCGCCTTTTTGCAATTTCTTCGCCATTTTTTCGGCTTTTTCTTTGTCGATCTTGCGTTCAACTTCTTCGACCAAAGAAAGCACGTCACCCATGCCGAGGATACGCTGCGCAATACGCTCAGGATGGAATGGCTCAAGCGCATCAAGTTTTTCCCCCATACCCAGGAACTTGATTGGCTTGCCAGTAATTGCACGTACCGAAAGTGCTGCACCACCGCGTGCATCACCATCGGTTTTGGTCAGGATCACACCTGTCAATGGTAAGGCATCATTAAAGGCTTTGGCTGTATTTGCCGCATCCTGACCGGTCATGGCATCGACCACGAACAGGGTTTCGGTTGGCTTGATGGCAGCGTGGAGCTCTTTAATTTCGTCCATCATTTCGTCATCGACGTGCAGACGACCTGCGGTATCGACAATCAAGACATCAGCGAACTGAATTTTTGCCTGTTCAATTGCACGATTGGCAATGGTAATCGGTTTTTCATCTGCGCTGGATTCAAAGAAAATCGCGCCTACTTCACCTGCTACCGTTTGCAGCTGCTTGATTGCCGCTGGACGGTAAACGTCGGCAGAAACCATGGCCACTTTTTTCTTTTGACGCTCTTGCAGGAAACGCGCAAGTTTTGCCGCCGTGGTGGTTTTACCCGCACCTTGCAAACCTGCAAGCAGGACAACTACAGGAGGTTTGGCTGCAAGATCAAGGCTTTCATTGGCCTCGCCCATCATTTTGGTCAGTTCGTCATGTACAATTTTGACGAACGCCTGGCCCGGTGATAACTGAGTCATCACTTCTTGGCCCAATGCCTCTTCCTTAACTTTCGCGATGAACTCACGAGTTACAGGTAATGCCACATCGGCTTCAAGAAGTGCCATACGCACTTCACGTAACGTATCTTTAATATTGTCTTCGGTTAGCTGCCCTGAGCCAGTAACATTTCTTAAACTCTGCGTGAGTCGTTCTGTTAAGGTATCAAACATTGCAAATTCCGCTTAAAATAGCCGTGAGCAAAAAATTGTTTCTTAAAATAGAAAATTTATGCATAGAATGCTATAGGATACTGTAGTTCGCATCGAATTTATATAAATGAATATTCATCATCCTGAAAAAGGTTTGACATGATTAGCCTGCCCCTGGTTTACACGATCTTAGCATTAGTCGCTTATACCTCATCCTTCTGGTATCTGTTTATTCACTTAATGTCAAAACGTGATCCAAACCATTGGTTTTTAGGGCTTGTTCTCGGTTTAGGGTTGTTGTTGCACGGCGGTGTTCTGTGTAGCGATATGCTGACCCCTTCCGGCATTAACTATGATGTTTTTGTGTTAATGTCATTTACCTCCGGTCTGATGCTGCTGCTCAGCCTGCTGTTCAGTACCTTCCGTCCTATTTTGGCGCTGAATTTACTCGGCATTCCGGTTGCTGCAACCGGCCTGATTTTAGGTTTTGCCTTAAGCAAATCCAATCAGGTGATTGAGCAGCATTCCTTAGGTTTAGACATTCATATTATTTTGTCTTTATCGGCCTATGCGGTTCTGCTGATGGCGACCATTCAGGCCGTGATTTTGTGGTTTCAGAACCGTGAATTAAAGAATAAAACCAAAAGACTCTGGGTCAATTTATTGCCGTCGTTTCAGGCCATGGAATCATTGCTGTTTGATTTAATCATTACCGGTTTTACCTTGCTGACTTTAGCGCTTGGTTTTGGTTTCTTTACCATTGAAGACTTCTTTGCCCAGCATTTGGCGCATAAAACGGCGTTTAGTATTATTTCTTGGTTTGTTTATGGCTTCCTGTTAATTGGCCATTACCAGTTTGGCTGGCGCGGTCAGAAAGCCATTCGCTTTACCCTCATTGGTTTTATGCTATTGGCGATTGGTTTTATTGGGTCCAAGTTTGTGCTGGAAATGATTTTGGGCAAGTAAGATTTTTTTTTTGAGTTTGCCTCATTAAAAGCATGGAACAGTGATTAAATAATAAGCATGGAACATGATAAATTATTAAAAAAGCCCATGTATCCGTACTTGGGCTTTTTACTACACGATAAGGTTATGATTTATATAAAATAAAAAATAGCTGTTATTCACCACTTAGATTAGCATTTGAAGTGCAACACCATGTTGTTGCCATAATACCTGACTCGGACTTTTAAAGCCGAGTCTTTTTCTTGGGCGATGATTCAAACGTTGAGTGATTTCTGCAATATATTCATCTGTATAGGCATTTAAATTACTGCCTTTTTTAATATATTGCCTGATTAAGCCATTGG